>JAYSLX010000026.1:0-15093 GCA_043725245.1 Geobacteraceae bacterium
ATCTCACGTTCTATGCCGCTGCCATCGGTAAAGTCGATGACCTTGATGACATCGATCAGCTTGTTCAGCTGCTTGCTGATCTGCTCCAGAATCTGGTCGTCACCGCGGGTTACAAGAGTGATCCGCGAGATGGTCTCGTCGTTGGTCGGTGCCACCGACAGTGAGTCGATATTGAAGCCTCGCCCTGAAAAAAGCGCTGACACGCGCGACAGCACCCCGAACTCGTTTTCTACCAGCACTGAAATTGTATGTTTCATGAGGAATAGCCTCCTCTCATTTAATCGTTTTTAAAAACGGCGGAGCCGTTATGCATTTAAAACCATCTCGTTGAGTGACGCCCCAGACGGAACCATTGGGAGCACCTTCTCCTCACGGGCTATCTTGAACTCCATGATGACCGGTCCAGGTGTGGCAAAGGCCTTTTTAATGGTATCCTCAACCTCATCCACCTTGGTTGCCTGAAACCCCTTGGCGCCGTAGGCCTCGGCCAGCTTGATAAAGTCGATGGGCAGCTCCATGCAGGTCTGGGAATAGCGCTTATCAAAGAAGAGTTCCTGCCATTGGCGGACCATGCCGAGGAAGTTGTTGTTCAGGATGACGATCTTCACTGGCAGACGATTCTGCACCAGGGTTGCCATCTCCTGGATATTCATCTGCACACCGCCATCGCCACAGATCGCAATTACCTGACGGTTTGGGAAAGCCGCTTGAGCCCCCATGGCTGCAGGGAGACCGTATCCCATGGTGCCGAGTCCACCCGAAGAGAGCAGTGTTCGCGGGCTCGTGAAGGTGAAAAACTGGGCGGTCCACATCTGGTGCTGTCCCACGTCAGTGGCTATGATGGCGTCAGGCTCGGATAGTTCGCGAAGCTTTTCTATCACGTACTGCGGCTTGATTACTGTTGCGGCATGCTTGTAGGTCAGCGGGTGCTTGGCTTTCCAGGCGTCGATCTCCTCGTGCCACTCCTGGGTCGCCTCCTTAAACGCCTTAACCATTTCAGGATGCGCTTCCACAACCTTGATCATCTGGGAGAGCACATCCTTCACGTCTCCCACGATGGGGAGATCAACCCTGACGTTCTTCTTGATGGAGGTCGGGTCTACATCAATGTGGATGATCTTAGCGTGTGATGCAAAGGTGGTAAGCTTGCCGGTGACCCGGTCGTCAAAACGTGCCCCTATTGCCACCAGCACATCAGTGCTGGTCATGGCCATGTTAGCATAGTAGGTGCCATGCATCCCGAGCATTCGCAGTGAATTGGGAGCATCTTCGGGATAGGCGCCAAGCCCCATGAGGGTCGTGGTGACCGGCACGTTCAGCATGGAACAGAGTTTGGTCAGTTCCTCAGCAGCATTGGCCAGGATAACCCCACCCCCAACATAGACCACCGGCTTCTTTGCAGCCAGCAGCATCTCTATAGCCCGCTCCACCTGCTTCGGATGCCCTTCGATGGTCGGTTTGTAGCCGCGTATTTCGACGGTGTCAGGATACTTGAAATCGGTCTGGGCAATCTGCACATCCTTTGGGATATCAACAAGCACCGGACCGGGACGACCGCTTCGGGCTATATAGAAGGCCTTTTTGAGGATCGTCGCAAGCTCTTTCACGTCCCGTACCAGGAAGTTGTGTTTGGTACAGGGACGGGTGATCCCTATGATATCAACCTCCTGAAAGGCATCGTTTCCGATGAGCGGTGTAGGTACCTGTCCGGTTATCACCACAATCGGTATCGAGTCCATGTATGCCGTTGCAATGCCGGTAACCGTATTGGTTGCGCCAGGACCCGAGGTGGCTATTGCAACTCCGACCCTTCCGGTTGCGCGTGCGAAGCCATCGGCCGCATGGACTCCGGCCTGCTCGTGGCGAGGCAGGATATGGCGGATATCCTTGAAACTGTAGAGTTCGTCGTAGATATTGATAACCGTGCCGCCGGGATAGCCGAAAACGGTATCGACCCCCTCCTTCTTCAGGCACTCCAATAAAATCCTTGCTCCATTCATTTTCATATAATGTTCCTCCCCTGCAGAGGGATTGTTATTGGTAGGGGCGCCGCTTGCTGCGCCCAAGACTGATTATTCCGAAGAAAGGGCGCGGCAAGCAGCGCCCCTACTCGGTGATTGCTCCGGTATGAGCCGATGTGACCACCTTTGCATACCGCGCAAGCCATCCACCCTTGATCTTGGGTTCGGGAGCCTTCCACTTCGCCTTGCGTGCCTCCAGGGTAGCCTCGTCCACAAGAAGATCAAGCTTCCGGTTTGGGATATCAAGAAGTATCCGGTCGCCATCCTCAATAAGTGCGATGGGTCCGCCTTCGGCAGCCTCAGGTGAAATATGGCCGATACAGGGGCCGCGGGTGCCTCCGGAAAAGCGGCCATCCGTTATGAGCGCCACGCTCTCACCCAGCCCCATCCCCATGATAGCGGCCGTAGGGGCAAGCATCTCGCGCATACCCGGACCCCCCTTTGGGCCTTCGTAGCGAATAACCACCAGATCCCCGGCCTTGATACGCCCTTCCATTATTGCGGTCATCGCCAACTCTTCGGCATCAAAGCAAAGGGCCGTCCCTTCAAAGGTCATCATGGCTGAAGAAACACCCGACTGCTTGACAACTGCCCCCTTCGGCGCGATGGAGCCGAAGAGGACAGCGATACCTCCTTCTTTCTTTACCGGATTGGAGAGCGGCCGGATAACCGTCTCGTCCACGTTCTCGATACTCGAAGCGATCTGAAGGGTCGTAAGGCCCATAACGGTCGGATTATCCTTGATTCTGCTGCCAAGCTGTTTGAGAACTCCTGCCACCCCACCTGCTGCATCCAGGTCCTCCATGAAGTGCTCGCCTGCCGGGTTCATTGATGCAATCTGTGGTGTATCCTTGGCCAGGATATCAAAGGTTTCCAGCGGCAGGTCTACTCCCGCATCCCTGGCAATGGCCAACAGGTGCAGGACAGTATTCGACGATCCACCCAAGGCGAGATCCACGCGAATCGCATTCTCAAATGCGGCGCGGGTCATTATCTGCCGCGGAGTGACATTGTTCTTCACAAGTTCTACGATCTTCTCGCCTGATGCAAATGCTATGCGTCTCTTCAGGGCGGAAACCGCCAGCGCCGTACCACATCGCGGCAGGCTCATCCCCAGGGTTTCGGTCAGGATCGCCATGGTGTTTGCAGTAAACAGCCCCTGGCACGAACCCATGCCCGGGCAGGCGTTGTCTTCACAGACTTGAAGCTCCTTGGCATCGATAACCCCGGCCTTGTAACGGGCCATTGCCTCGAAGGTGTCGGTAACAAAGGAATACTTGCGCCCCCCCTCGCCCCTTCCCGAAAGCATCGGTCCTGCGGTCACAACGATACAGGGGATATCTAGCCGCGCAGCTGCCATGAGCATGCCGGGGGTGATCTTATCGCAGTTGGTAAGGAGGACCAGCCCATCCAGACGGTGAGCCTCGGCAACAGACTCTACCATGTCGGCAATCAGCTCGCGGGTGGGGAGCGAATAATGCATACCCTTATGCCCCATGGCAATGCCATCGCAGACGCCCGGGATACCGAAGAAGAAGGAATAGCCCCCCCCGGTATGGACCCCTTTCTCGATGAAACGCTCCAGGTCACGCATCCCCACATGACCGGGGATCAGGTCGGTGAAGCTGGTGGCAACGCCGATGAACGGCTTCTCCATCTCGCTCTGCGGAACTCCGGTACCCTTTATAAGGGCACGGTGCGGTGTCCGCTCCAGCCCCTTCTTGATCATGTCGCTTCGCATGAATACACTCCGGCATCCTATACTAGAAAAAATGTGAATGAGCAAATTACTTCATTTTACGGTGAGATGTCAATATGAATAAAATAAGGTTATAAAAGAAAACATAACAGCTTCAAAAGGTTAGAATTGATTCAGACCCCATTCACAATATATTGAATGAGTCGCTTGGGCAAACGGTTTAATGGCGTTATATCCATTACAAAGTCTGGTTATGCTTCCGTGCAATCTCGGCCTCGGAAAGTCGTAGATAAACCGGCAACAGGAGGGCAGGAGAGACGCTGTCACCCCGTTGCAGTGCGTGATAGGCGATCATTGCACCGTTTGAAGCTCTGGGGAGGTTTGAAATTGGAGGGGCAAAAATGGCATTTTCGCCAAGCATTGAGGTGATTTGATCCCGATATCTGAAAACTCCGTCTCCGACCAGTATGGTTGGCCCGGTGATCCATTCCGTGAGGGCAGCTGGTGAGATGACCGCATCAGGCCTGAGCGGTTCGGGCAACCCTCTTCGGCATGAATAGAGCCCTGCGTACACCTCATTCTTGCGCGCATCATAGAGCGTGCAAACTGGCAGATCGACAAGCGGCAGATTCATGGCGAGCATGGCCAGCGACGAGAACCCCACCAAAGGCTTACCTGTGGCCATTGCCAGCCCCTTTACCGCACCGATCCCCACCCTGAGGCCGGTAAATGCACCCGGTCCCTGCGCCACACCGAACCCGTCGAGTTCATTCATTCCAACGCTGCAATCCGTCATCAGCCGCTCAATGGCATCGAACAGGCGCGAAGAAACCCCCTTGCCGCCGGCAAGCAGGTACTCGCCCAGCAACAGCTCTCCGTCGGTCAGTGCCACGCAACAGGAGCTGGACGAGGTATCGATAGTCAACAGCTTCAAAGGCTATCCTTGCCCAAGGAAATATCGCATGATGTCATTGTAGAAAGCGAGGAGCATAAGGCTGATCAGCATCACGAGGCCAACCTGCTGTGCCATTTCGCGAACCTTCACGCTTACCGGGCGTCTGAAAACCAGCTCCCAGCAAAAGAAGAAAAGGTGCCCGCCGTCAAGGATAGGAACAGGTAAAAGGTTAAGGACACCCAGGTTGACCGACAACAGGGCCATAAAGGCAAAAAAGCTGACCGCGCCTGCAGTAGCCTGCTGGCCTGCCATCTTGGCGATCATGATCGGACCACCAACCGTGTCAAGCGGAACGGCGCGCTCCACGAGTTTCACCAGAGACATCACGGTCAGATGGGTCATGTTCCAGGTCTGCATGCTCCCTTTGACCACTGCATCGACCGGCCCGAAGCGGTCAATGACCTCATCTCCTGCGGAAACTACCCCAATTGCCGGAGAGGTGACTGTCTCACCAAAGAGGTTCTTGGATTTCCTGGTCTCAGGAGTTACCTGAAATGAAATGAGCTGGCCGGCCCGACGCACCTGGATCTCCAAGGTCTTGCCGCCCCCCCCTGCAATCTCCTTTGCCAGCTGCTCCCAGCGACTAATCGACTTGCCGTCTATGGAAGTCACCATGTCACCGGCCAGCAGGCCGGCCTTTGCCGCAGGCTTGTCTTTAGGGACTTCGCCGATTTTGCTGGTCACGGCAGGAACACCGATCATGTACACAACGATAAAGAGGAACCAGGCAAAGAAAAGATTGAAAACCGGCCCGGCCGCAACTATGACGATCCTTTGCAATGGCGGTTTGGCGGCAAATGAACGAGTCTTATCCTCTTCGCTCAGCTCGGTATCATCCCCCTCCCCCAGCATCTTCACATAGCCGCCAAGAGGGAAAGCAGAGATCAGGTACTCGGTCTCACCCCGCTTGAAGCCTAACAGCTTGGTCCCGAAACCCAGAGAGAATTTCTCGACCTTGACACCGAGTAGCTTGGCAAAGAGGAAATGCCCCAGCTCATGAACGAAAATGAGCACCCCAAGGACAACAATGGCTGCAAGTATGCTGGTCATAACAACCTCAAATTATGTGAAATGTGAAAAGTGAAGGGTGAAAATGTTGGTTCACATTTTCACCCTTCACTGCTTTGCAAGCAGTTCCCACGCCTTCGCCCTTGCGCAAGCGTCGACTGCAAGGACATCGGCAATAGAGCCGAGTGAGTGTGGCTGGTGATTGTCCATTGTCTGTTCGATCAGAGCAGAGATGCCAAGAAACGGAATCCTGCCGGCAAGGAAGGCCTCAACCGCGACCTCATTTGCAGCATTCATAACGGCAGGCATACTCTCCCCGGCATCAAGAGCAAGGTAGGCAAGTTTCAAACAGCGAAATTTCTCTAAATCCGGTTTAAAAAAGGTAAGCCCGGAGAAGGCCGTAAGGTCAAGAGGCTTGACCCCGGTGGAGACCCGCTCAGGATAAGAGAGCGCATAGGCAATAGGGGCCTTCATGTCGGGTGATCCGAGCTGGGCAATGACGCAACCGTCGATATACTCCACCATGGAGTGTATGATGCTCTGCGGATGGATATTCACGACGATCTTGGTTGCCGGCACATCAAAGAGCCAGCGGGCCTCTATCACCTCCAGCCCCTTGTTCATCATCGAGGCTGAATCAATGGTTATCTTCCTTCCCATACTCCAGTTGGGGTGATTGAGGGCGTCAGCAACGGTGACCTCGGAAAGCCGCGCAAGCGGAGTATTAAGAAAAGGCCCTCCAGAGGCGGTAAGAATGATCTTCTCAATGTCTTCGCTTCGATGCCCTTCAATGGACTGAAAAACAGCGCTGTGCTCGCTGTCCACCGGGTAAAGCTTGACACCGGCGCTTGCAACCGCGTCCATGATGAGTCGACCTGCAGTCACCAGGGTCTCCTTGTTGGCAAGGGCCACATCCTTACCTGCCTTTATGGCCGCGGCAGTCGGAACCAGCCCGGCAGCGCCGACAATGGCCGCAACAACCATATCTGTCTCCGGATAGGTTGAGGCCGCAACCAGCCCGTCCACGCCTGCCATTATCTCGGGTCGCTCTCCGGGAGGAAGCATGTCGCGCAGCTGATCTGCTAGTCCGGAATTCAATACCGCTACCATTTTAGGCCTGAAGGAGTGAATCTGCTTTACCAGCAGCCCCAGGTTGCTGCCGGCAGTGAGTGCAACTACCTCAAAACGGTCCGGGTGGGACTGCACGATCTCCAGGGTGCTGACCCCTATGGAGCCGGTAGAGCCGAGTATTGAGAGTCTTTTCATAGGTTATGTCCTAAACAGATAATGGGCATACCACCAGGCCGCTGGAGCAGCGAACAGGATGCTGTCCAGCCGATCAAGTATACCTCCGTGGCCGGGGATAATTCCCCCCGAGTCCTTGACCCCACAACTCCGTTTCAGAAGGGATTCAAAGAGATCGCCAAGTTGACCAAGCATGCCCAATAGAATCGCCATAACCAGGCAGTCGGTGACACCTAACTGCGGGAAAAAGGTGAGCCGGGCAACAAAGGCCCCTGCCACGCTTCCTGCAAGCCCGCCAAGGGAGCCCTCAATGCTCTTGTTGGGGCTGACGGCAGGGTAGAGCTTGTGCCTTCCAAAGGCCGAACCGATGTAGTAGGCAGCCGAATCGCCTGCCATGACGATCAGCAGCATGAGGAGTATCCAGGCATAACCGTAAGGCTCAGCCCGGAGAAGAAGCAGTTGGGCAAGCAGGATCGGGACATAGAGAAGGCCGGCCGTAAACAGTGACCATTCCTGGGCGGCCTGGCGGATATCGCGAAAGCGGAAGAGCAGGCATAACGCAGCCAGCAGGACAAGTGCAGATAATGCGGGGATAAACAGCGATTGGCTCAGCAACGGGATAATCGTGAGAGATGACCCGAGGGCAGCGGCCAGGAGACCTTCCACCCGTCTCGTCGGCAGGGTCATACGGTAAAACTCGTCGAGACCTAACAGGGCAACAACAAACATGAAGCAGGCAAACTGAGCCACGCTCCCCTTGACTATCAGGATGATCAGCAGTGGGAGAGCTATGACCGCTGTCAGAAGTCTCTTGATGGCTTGCTCCTTGAAAGTTAGAAATCATTTTCTGCGTCTGTTGAGTAGAAAATGATTTCGTTAACGCACTTATCCTGTTTCTAAGGGCTAGCCGCGTTCTCTCAGCTGGTCGCTGGTCTGGCCAAATCGACGTTCGCGCTCCTGGTAGTCCAAGAGAGCCTTGTGCAATTCGGAACGGTCAAACTCCGGCCAGTTGACATCGGTAAAATATAGTTCTGCATAAGCCAGTTGCCAGAGCAGGAAATTGCTGATCCGCATCTCACCGCTTGTCCGTATCAGGAAATCGGGATCGGGAATACCGTCGGTGAAGAGATAGCGCGCAAAGGTCCTTTCATCCAGAGATTGCAGATCAACGACTCCTGCCGCTGCATCTGCGGCAACCTGGGCAACTGCACGAATAATTTCCTGACGAGCACCATAGGAGAGGGCCAGTGTGAGCTGCATCCCGGTGTTGGCGTTGGTCTTGGCAATCGCTTCATCGATCTCCCGGTTAACGCCTGGAGGCAGCTCCTCACGATTACCGATAACCGCGAACCGGACGTTGTTATGCATCATCCGCGGCACTTCCGAGCGAATATACTTCTTCAGGAGCGCCATCAAAGCCCGAACCTCTGTCTTGGGGCGGTGCCAGTTCTCCGAGGAGAAGGCAAAGAGGGTCAGATAACCGATCCCAAGACGCGAACACTCCTCTACGATGCCGCGAACCGTCTCCACCCCTTTCTGATGGCCGACGATACGCTGTAGCATCCTCTGCTTTGCCCAGCGACCGTTGCCATCCATGATGACGGCAAGATGCCTGGGGAGTCTGTCCGGCTTGAGTCGATTCATGGTCTCTTCCGCTCCACAAAACAAAAAAACCCCTTCCAGCAGGGGTTTGTGGATTTAATCACAATTCGGGTTATCACGCAAGAAAGAATTTACCGGGGTACTTATACGTCAAGAACTTCCTTTTCCTTGTGGGCAAACACCTCATCGATCTTTGTCTCACAGCTCTTTGTTACGTCCTGAATCTCTTTTTCGAGCCGCTTCAGGTCATCCTCAGCTATCAGTTTGTCCTTCTCGAGCTTCTTGGCTCCGTCAATGGCATCGCGGCGGATGTTTCGCAACGCCACCTTTGCCTCTTCCGCCATCTTCTTGAGCTGCTTGACAATATCCTTGCGACGCTCCTCGGTAAGGGGTGGGAACACCAGACGGATCATCTTGCCGTCGTTCGATGGAGTAACTCCCAGGTTGGCATTAAGGATCGCCTTCTCGATAAGGGGAATCACCTTGGGCTCCCATGGCTGGAGTGTGATGGTGCGCGCTTCTGGAACTGCCAGTGTAGCCACCTGATTCACCGGTGTCGGGTTACCGTAGTAATCCACTTTGAGATCATCCAGGAGCGACGTACTGGCCCGACCGGTCCGTACCTTCTGGTACTCGCGACGTAGCGCATCAATGGTTTTCTCCATGTGTCCCTTCATGTTTGCAATGACATCTTTGGTCATGCTACTCTCCTTTCACTATGGTGCCGATTGCCTCACCACAGATCACCTTCTTAACGTTTCCCGGCGTAGTGATATCAAAAACGATGATGGGGAGACTGTTGTCCATGCAGAGGGACGTTGCAGTGGCATCCATTACCTGCAGCCCCTTCTTCAGCACCTCAAGGTACGTGAGTTCGGTATATTTTACCGCATTTGGATCCTTCTTTGGATCGGCAGTATATACACCGTCCACCTTTGTCCCCTTCAGAATCACCTCAGCACCTATCTCCATCGCTCTAAGGCTGGCAGCAGTATCTGTTGTGAAAAAAGGATTTCCGGTACCTGCACCGAATATGACCACCCGCCCCTTCTCCAGATGCCTCATTGCCCGGCGCCTTATGTAAGGCTCCGCAACCTCCTGCATCGCAATGGCAGACTGCACTCTGGTATCGACCCCGGCCTTCTCAAGCGCGTCCTGCATGGCAAGAGAATTTATCATCGTTGCAAGCATACCCATATAGTCGGCGCTTGCCCGGTCCATCCCCTTGGATGAGGCAGCCAGACCACGGAATATGTTACCACCGCCGATAACGAGAGCCAGCTCTACCCCGCAGTCCATGACCCCCTTCACCTCCTGGGCAATGGTACTAATGGTCACAGGATCAATACCGTAACCCTGCTCCCCACCCAGTGCCTCGCCGGAAAGCTTCAGCATCACCCGCTTGTAGAATGGTTTGGCCATGCTATCCCCCGAACTCAGATAAACAGGATACGTGCGTTAACGAAGCTATTTTCTGGATAAAAGTGCAAAAACAGTTTTTAGCTTACTAAAAAAAGAGCCGGTCATCGAAATGGCCGGCTCAAAGTCAGTCTCTAGTTGCCGGCCGCGGCAGCAACCTCGGCAGCAAAGTCGCACTCTTTCTTTTCCAGCCCTTCACCCAGGACAAACCGGGCAAAACGTCTGATGGACATATTCTCACCGATCGTGGCAATGGTCTCGCTCAGAAAGGTCTGAATCGTCTTGTCCGGATCCTTTACATAGGACTGCTCCAACAAACAGATGTCTGCAAAGAACTTGTTCACCTGTCCCTCGATAATCTTTTCGATGATGTTCTCAGGCTTGCCGGTCTCACGTGCCTTGGCACGGTAGATCTCCTTTTCGCGTTCAATCAGGTCGGCCGAAACCTCCTCGCGACGTACAAACTGCGGAGAAGCAGCAGCGATATGCATGGCGATATCTTTTAAAAACATCTGAAAATTTTCGTTTTTTGCCACAAAGTCAGTCTCGCAGTTCACCTCTACCAGAACGCCAATCTTTCCGCCAGCATGGATATAGGAACCGACCGCCCCCTCGCTTGCCACCCTGCCTGCCTTCTTGGAGGCCGCAGCCAACCCCTTGGTACGGAGGTAGTCAACTGCCTTCTCCTGGTCTCCTTCTGTCTCCTGAAGTGCCCTCTTGCAGTCCATCAGGCCGGCGCCGGTAGCCTTCCTCAGTTCATTAACCTGTGCAGCTGTTATGCTCACGCTATCCTCCGTAATGGCTGCAGGCAGCCCATTGTGTTTACCGCTTCAATCAGCCTACCGACTCACACCTCTAGTCGATCGTCTCTTCTTCACCCTCTGTCAATGGAGCAGCCAACCCGGCATCCTCTCCTTCAGTGTCGGTCTGAAGATCGGTATCCCGAGCCTGGGAGCCTTCGGAGACAGCATCTGCAATCTTGCTTGTAAGGAGACGAATGGCACGGATGGCATCGTCGTTGCCGGGGATGACGTAATCGATGTCATCCGGATCGCAGTTGGTATCTACAATGGCTACCACTTTGATCCCCAGTTTCTTGGCTTCCTTGACGGCAATCTCTTCGTTCTTCGGATCGATTATAAATATGACACCGGGAAGCCGCCCCATCCCCTTGATACCGCCAAGGGTCTTTTCGAGCTTCTGACGCTCCTTGTCAAACTTGAGCGCCTCTTTCTTGGTGTAGGCATCGGCAGTACCATCGGCCAACATGGCATCCAGGCGTTTCAAACGATCAATGCTCTGCTTCACGGTGGAGAAGTTGGTAAGCATCCCCCCCAGCCAGCGCTGGTTGACGTAGTACATGCCGCAGCGGCTGGCCTCTTCGGAAACCGAATCCTGCGCCTGCTTCTTGGTACCTACGAACATAACCGTCTCGCCGGAGCGGACCGAATCGACTACGAAATTGTAGGCGTTCTTGAACAGCCTGACCGTCTTCTGCAGATCTATGATATAGATCCCGTTACGTGCCCCGAAGATGTAAGGTTTCATCTTGGGGTTCCAGCGCTTGGTCTGGTGGCCGAAGTGAACGCCGGCCTCCAGAAGCTCCTTCATGGTAATACTTGACATTTTTTCTCTCCTCGTGTGGTTTGTCCTCCGCCTCCTGCCGTTCCCCGAAATCCACGTGCAACGATACCATGCACCGGACACCACCGGGGGCTTGGATGGCGTGCGTAATAATGCAGCGGATGTTTATAGCACATACCGTCGCCTGCAGGCAAGGGATTTTTCCGCAGTGCTTTACTTGAAACGGGATCTCATGCTAGTATCCCTGCCGATGCCGACCATCCTCGATCGTTACATATTCCGCGAGATAACCATCCCCTTCGTCCTTGGCATGGCAGCTTTCAGCGGTGCCCTCCTCATGGGACGTTTCCTCAAGATCGCCGACATGGTGGTTGCCAAAGGCGTTCCGTTCAGCGAGATCTGCCTTCTTATAGCCTACCTCTTCCCCTCCTTCGCACTGGTAACCATCCCGATGGCCTTCCTGCTTGCAGTCCTCCTGGCCTTTGGCCGGCTCTCCTCCGACAGCGAGATAATCGCCATCAAGGCGTGTGGAGTCGGCCTGGGACGGCTCATGCTACCGGTCATGACGTTCGCTCTACTTACCTCCTTTGCAACTGCAGCAATTGCTATCTATGCAGTCCCGGCAGGAAACACCGCCTTCAAGGAACTTCTCACGAGGGCTGTGGAAAACCGGGCAGATATGGAAATCAAGGAGCAGGTTTTCGTCGACAGCATCCCAGGTCTGGTGATTTACGTCGACCACTATGATCAGGCTGCCAGGGGTATTTCCGGGATCATGATTCAGGACGACCGTAATCAGGACGAACCAATTACCATCTTTGCAGAGAAAGGGACCATTACGGCAGATCCCGCAGCCCGTCAGGTGCAGCTCCTGCTCTCCAGGGGGAGCATCCACAGCATTAAGGAGTCTCGCTACCGATTGATCCAATTCAGCGACTATGATTTGACTGTCCGCCTGAATCAGCCGATGCGCAGTATAAACCGCAACGAGCTGGACATGACCATCGGTGAGCTCAAAGCAGGCATCAATGGCGGTGTCAGCGACTTCCGCCTGAAGCGGGACATGGAACTGGAATTCCACCGGCGCTTCGCCACACCGTTTGCCTGTTTCGTCTTTGCACTGGCAGGGGTACCCCTGGGCATCCAGAACCGCCGTTCAGGCAAAGGGGGCGGCTTTGCCGTCAGCATTGGGCTCCTTATCATCTACTACATCGTCCTCTCAGCATGCAAAGCACTGGGGGATAAGGGGCTGCTTCACGCCGCGATTGCCATGTGGATGCCCAATATCTGCTTCCTTATCCTCGGCATCTGGTTCTTTATGAGATCGGCCAACGAACGCCCCATTCTCGGAAATTTTGCTCCATCGGCCATTATTGACATGCTTCGAAGGCTTATTTTCCGCAATGGTGCGCGCCGATGACCATTTTCTCGCGCTACATTTCCATTATCTATCTGAGGCTCTTCGGCCTCTGTTGCGGAGGCTTCTCCTCCATCTACCTGGTCATCGACATCCTGGAAAAGGTCGGCAAATTCACCCGCTCTGGAGGCAGGCCCGATCATATCGCACTATTCTTCCTCTGGAAACTCCCGGAAATCGCCTCACAGATCATACCACTTGCGGCCCTTATGGCCACCCTGCTGACACTGGGGAGCCTTTCCCGGAGCTCCGAACTGACGGCCATGCGCTGTTCAGGAGCGGGTCTGTTTCGGATCACGGCGCCGATCCTTGGAATCTCCATTCTGCTGAGCCTTCTGAACCTTGCGCTGGCTGAACTGGTGGTACCGAAGAGTTTCGAAAAGATGCGCTACATCCAGGAGGTCCTTATTTCAAAGAAAAGCCCTACAGCCTTCTTCCGCCAAGGGGCAATCTGGTACCGCGACAAGGACGACATTCTTCAGGCAAGGCTCTTCGACCCTGAAACATCGACTCTGAAAGGGGTCACACTCTGGCAGCTGAACGCCTCGCTTCAGCCTCTTGCACGCCTCGACGCATCACAGGGGGTGCGCAAGGCCGATGGGTGGCTCCTTAAGAAGGTTGTGCAGCATCGATACAGTTCCGGCAACCTCACTACCACGAACAGTATCTCCACACTCCAGGTCCCGCTCCAGCTCACGCTTGCCGACCTCAGGGTAGTCGGAAAGCTGGCAGAAAACATGGGGTATATAGAGCTTCGCGGATACTGCAGGAAGCTTACCCAAGGTGGCTATGATGCCACCCGCTACCTTACTCTGCTCCACACCAAGCTGGCTGGCCCTTTCAGCCCTCTGGTCATGGCTTTTCTCGGTATCCCGTTTGCCCTGCGCAGCGACCGTTCAAGCGGGCCTGCAATAGGCATCGGAATTAGCCTCGTCATCGGTCTCACCTACTTCATCATCAATGCATTTCTCGTCTCATTCGGCCAGGCCGGAGCCCTTCCCCCCTTGGTTGCCGCCTGGGCAGCCAATATCCTTTTCAGTGCATCAGGCGTTTGGCTGGCGCTCACGCTCGATAGATAGCCTCATTCGTTGACATCCGCCAGGACCATGCTTTAATTTTATTTTCTGCCCCTGCAAGGAGCTCCCATGATTCGTTCGATCTGCATCTTTTTGGTTTTCGCGACCTCCCTTACGGCTAATGCTGCTGAAACCCCTTCTTCTCCGGTTAAAAAAGGTAATCCCAGGGAGATCCGTCAAAAACAGGAGCAGCCGGAACGGATTACCATACTGAGCATCATCCCTGCCCAGGGAGAGCCGGGAATGACCGTCACACTTTCCGGCAGCGGGTTCTCCGAAAAGGCCACCGCTTTCATCGGAAACAGTGAGCTTCCGGCACGACTCCTTGGGCCGAAGCAGCTCAGCTTTGAGATACCGCGCCTTGCTCCAGGCCTTTATGCTCTGTTCGTAAAGAACGATGACGGCTCCACGAGCAAGACCTACAGCTTCTCCGTCCAACCACTTAAGCCGGTGGCGCAGTCACTCTCGCCAGACACTGTGCCGAACTGTAACATTGCGGGGAGCCGCGAGGTTGCAGTCACCGGAAAGAACTTCATGGAAGGTGCACAGGTCCTGTTTGACGGAGGTGGGATCAGGAGCAGGTTTCTGTCGAGCGAGTCCATGAGCTTTACCGTCCCGGCCGTGCGAGGCGGGATTCACCAAGTGCAGGTAAAAAACCCCGAAGAGACTCTCTCAACCCCTCTGGCACTGCTCATTGACAGCAGACCTGAGGTATCCGGGATAACGCCCGGTACTGACTACGTCAATTACTACGAACTGAGCATCCAAGGGAGGAACTTCCTTCAGGGCTCCACCTTGGTGGTTGACGGCGAGCGGATTACTGCCGGGACGCCGGCGCCAGGAAACCGTGACCGACTGATTTATATGAACTGCACCGAGCTCATCTACCAGCGTCACCCGGCAGACCCCACTCCCAAGACCCTGCGGCTTCAGGTAGTGAACCCCGGCAATGAGGAGAGCCCGGTAGTAACTGTCAGCACTCCCTAAAACACTCTCATCCCACTAAACGCAAACGGCCGGCACATTCGATATGTGCCGGCCGTTCTGTAGTATGAGACCTTCTCGTC
>JAYSLX010000027.1:0-3910 GCA_043725245.1 Geobacteraceae bacterium
GACCATGCTGCCGTCTGCCAGGGCATCAAAGGGGAGTCCCTGACCTGATCGGGAAAGCGGACGGACTGCATGGTGGCCCAGGACCGCCCGGAGGTCTCCAGCCATATCAACAGCACCAACAACTGCCCGGTCGATCTCACCTTTTTGCAGGAGCCGGATGCCGGTCTCAAGTGCACGGATGCCTGAATTCTCCTCGCTGGAGAGGGTGAAGCTTGGCCCGCCTATCCGGAACTCGCGAGCAATCCGGCTTGCCACGATACTCCCGAGAGCACCCATGGTGCGGTTGGCGGTCAAGGGTGGACCTGCGGCATCGCGGAGAGCGGCCGTCCATTCGGCAAGATTCTCCGGCTGCAGGGTTTCGCTCAGCTCTTTTCCCCATTGGGCGGCCTGTTCGGCCAGCGACCAGCGGAAGCTGAAATTGGTGCTGTTCAGGTCAAGGGAAATGCCGATAAAAACACCGGACTGCTGGTTCCCCTCTTTGTGGAGCCCCGCATCTGCCATTGCGCCTGCAGCTGTCTGCAGCATCAGGAGCTGCTGTGGGAGCATCTCCTCCAGCTCCTTGGGAGGAATCCGGAACTGATCCACGCTGACCGCAACCTCATCCAGGTAGAAGCCGGCAAAGGGGGTTGAGTCGAGCCCCTCCTGCCTGAACCAGTCGCTTTCTTCCGCTCCCCACCATCTGTGAGGTTTTGCCGGTGCTGCAGACGCATCTCCACCCAGGACACGCTCCTGAAAGGAACGGAGCGTGTGCCATGGTCCGAATCGGGCGTCCATGCCTACCACTGCTATCAGGGGGCGTTCATCGAGGATCTTGCTTTCTGTGGTTGCAGCTCCGGGGCCTGTCCGTTTGTGGGGAGCGAGGAGGGAGTCCGTGGCGGAGTCAGGCAGCCATTCCTCGACCAGCAGGTGGGCGTTGATACCGCCAAAGCCGAAGGCGCTGACCGCTGCCCGGCGTGGAATACCGTCAGCTCTTCGCTGCCACGGAGTTTCTTTAGTGAGGATACGAAAGGGGCTCTGCTCCAGCTTCATCCCCGGCTGAGGGATGGTGAAGTTGGCTGTCGGCGGCAGAGTAGCCCTCTTCATCGCCAGCAGGACCTTGGTCAGTGCAGCAGCGCCGGCAGCAGTGAGGGTGTGGCCGATGTTCGATTTGACCGAACCGATGACGCAGGGATCCGCTGCCGGGTCTGATTCTCCCCAGAGTTGACGGAGACTCGCGACCTCGGTGGCATCCCCCACCGGGGTTCCGGTGGCGTGGCACTCGATCATGTCAACATCCTGCGGGTCCCAGCCTGAAGCGGTGTAGGCGGCGCGCATGGCGCGAAGCTGCCCCTCGGACATGGGTGCCAGAAGGCTTCCGCCGACGTCGTTGGCAAGACCTATCCCGCGTATGACACCGTAGATCCTGTCTCCGTGTGCAACGGCATCCTCGGTTCTCTTGAGCAGGAAGAGCCCTGCCCCTTCACCGACTACAAGACCATCGCCGGCCGCATCAAAGGGGGAACAGATACCGCGTTTCGAGAGTGCCCGGAGCTGTGAGAAACCCATCTGGGTGTAGAGCGGGTCAGGGCGTGATACGCCGCCGGTCAGCATGGCGTCGGCCCTGCCAGCCAGGAGTTCGTCAACAGCCAGTTTGATTGCGTAAAGGGACGAGGCACAGGCAGCGTCGAGGGTGGAGCTGCCGCCACCCAGGCCAAGGGCATGTGCGAGGATGCCGGCTGGGAGGCCGGCAACGTAGCGGTTCAGGGGGTCAGTTGTGGCAGGGTCACGGGAGGAGCCCAACAGCTTCTCCTCAAACGTCCGCCCAAGCCACTGGCGGGCCAGCAGGGCCGACTTCTCACTCGGCAGGGCCAGGTTGCCGATTATAACGCCGATGCGGGAGCGGTCCAGTGGCTCTGTCACCCCGTCGTCAAAGGCTCGTTTTCCGGCATGGAGCAGCAGATGGAAGAGTGGGTCGAGGTCGGCAAGGAGACCGGTGTCAATGGCGAGGCCGGAGAGGAGAGTGAGGGGTGGAATCTCATCGATAAAGCAACCGCGGCGCGAGTAGACATGATCGTTCTTGCCGATCTCCGGATGGTAGGCTTCATCAGCCGGAAGAAACCACCTCCCGGGCGGGACATCCCGTGCGGCGCTCCGGCCGTGGCGGATATTTTCCCAGAATAGATGAAGGTCCGGCGCGTCGGGAAAGATTCCGCCAATCCCGACTATCGCCACTGACGGAGATCGTCCCATGCTCAGGCTGCCCCGAGCCGCTGCAGCTGGTTGCGCTGGAATGCGCGCCCAAGAGAGGGATCGATGATGCACTCATAATCTTCGAGCCGCGCAACCAGTTTTCCGCTCTGTCTGTCCAGGAACTCCATGTCTGCAGTTGCGCCGTGTTGTCTCTCGGAAGTAACCCGGATAACCACCTGGACACCTTCGCGAGGGAATGCGTCGGTGAACTGGCGGTATCGACCTGCAAAGCAGGGGAGCGAGCCTGAGCTGAACCGGTCGAAGCTCCAGAGGATCATCAGCTGGAATGCGCTGTCGACCACCAGGGGGTCTGTCAGCCAACTGCTCCGGAGAGGTTGCCTGATCCAGCTGGAAGGGGAGGGGGCACCCTTTACGATTGCAGCGATCCCTTTTGGCGAGCAGCCGTCAACCCGTTCGATGCCGTGCAGGTCCGGGCCGTGGAAGAGGCGCTCGCGGTCGTAGAGTTTGCCGTTGTGAGGCTGATAGGGGGTTGACGGGAGCTCGATGATGGAACGGATACCTTCGGGCAGCTTTGTCGCAAGGACGATCTCTGCACGGGCGTGGAGCAGGGTCCGTCCGTCCTTGCCAATGCTCTGCAGCTCAACAGGGACCAGGTAGGATGACTCCCTCTTTTCGGCGCGACCAGCCATCACCTGAAGAGTACAAGGGGTCTCCTGATCAAAGACCACTCCCTTGCAGATCCGGAGATCGTTGAAGCCGTGGAAGCGGAACCCCGGATTGCCGTGCAGCGCGCCATGAGCGAACCATTCGATGATCATCGCCATCGGGAGGACCGCCTTTCCGTCAAGGACATGTGAGCGAAGGAACGGGTATTCGTCAATCGTCAGGTTGATCGCGAAAGTTTCAGCCAGGGGCTTTGCCCTTGAGGTTGCAGGAGGTGCGACCGAAACCTTCTCTGTCCCGACGAGCGCAACTATCTCAACAGGGGAGTCCGTTGCTGCAATCTCTCGAGCAAGGAATTCTCCACCCTCTGCCAGTCCAATGAGGCCTATCCCTTCGCCTGCAAAGACTTTTTTGAGGGCAGGGGTGACCATGCCGCCGTCCCAGGGACCCCAGTTTATGCAGACGGTCCTGCAGCCGTGACGTTGCCGTGCCTCGGCCTGGGCCAGCTTGTTGAGAACTTCGTTTGCCACGGCATAGTCAACCTGGCCGGTTCGGCCAAAGCGACCGGAAGTGGAACCGAATAGTGCGATGAAGCGGAGGTCGTCTCCACCGGTGGCTGACAGGAGGGCGCGCAGGCCTTCCACCTTGGTGCCGTAGACCTTGGAGAACTGCTCCCTTGTCTTATCGGCGATGAGGCGGTCGGCAAGGACACCTGCGCCGTGAACGATACCACGAACCTGGCCATGGTCCCTGCGGATCTCTGTCAGCAATTCAGATACCCTGGATGCGTCACGGATATCAACGGAGTGATAGACGGCCGTGCCGCCTGCAGCGGCAATCCGGTCAAGGGTGGCACGGAGCTCTCTGCCTGCGATTATCGCCCGGTAACGCTCCTCGATCTCCTTCGGGTGGAGCTTTTTCCCTGCATTGTCAAGGAGAGCCCGCTTTATGCGGGATTCATCCGTGATACGGGCCAGCCACTCCGGCTCGGAGGTCGGTTCAGGGCTCCTGCCGAGCAGTACCAGGAACGGACGGTATGCCTCGGCAAGGGCAACGG
>JAYSLX010000028.1:0-6038 GCA_043725245.1 Geobacteraceae bacterium
CGGTAGATCGTTGCCTTGCCTTTGCCAATAGCAGCAATATGCCGCTTTGCCGCCAGTTCGGCGAGCCAGCGCTGTACCGTACGCAGGTGCGGAGGGTTACTCAGTTCATTTCGAATGCTCTCACTATTACGTCCATCAGGGTGACGGGCCAGGAGAGCAAGGATCTCTTCTTGTTGGGGTGACAGCAATGTAACAGTCATGTCCAAGTCTCGCTGTTGATATTGACGACGAATCGCGACATGCATAATGTCGTTAATCGTCGTGAATTGCAACTAATTTTGTCGCAAGCCGTCGCGATGTATCGCATGATGAGCTGATAGCTACGGCAGGCTTAGTGTAGCTGCGAAAAAGAAGATTTTGACAGACAGTCTGGCTCAGGTCGACAAGAAAGCAAAGAATCTGCTGAGGTCCTGAGTGAAGGTGGTGCCCAGAATAATCGTGCCGGCTACATCACGAAAGAACTTGATAGTTTGGAACTCCAGGCAAAACAGCTACGGACTGAAATAGAATCCATCGAGTTTGAGTCCAATGACTTGGAAAACAAGATTCTCGGCGCAAACATAATCCGGGACAACTTCAAAATCTTCAAAGATGTGTACGATCACCTGACCCATGATGAGAAATATGACCTGCTGCACCTGCTCGTCAAGAAGGTCGTTTACTTTGAAGAAGAAGGGAAAGATAAGGATGGGAAAAAGGTGGGGAAAATAAAAATGGATCTATGGGAGTTGCCTGCCATAGATCCATCTATATTGAGCTCAACAAAACTATTTTTCCTATAATTTCCGGTTCTTACTGAGTCCAGTCAAGCGAAATCACCCCCGAACTAAGTATGTGATGATGAGGATAGATTCGACCAGGTATACATCTTGATAAAATGTAACAAATATGTTATGAGATAATTATGGCTTGGATAATCGACTACTACAGTGAGGACGTAAGGCTCGAAATCAATGCCTTACCATCCGGGATTCGAGCATCCTACACACGGTTGACCGAACTTCTCGAAGAATTTGGCCTTGACCTTCGCATGCCGCATTCAAGAGCGATGGGCGGAGGATTGTTTAAATTGAGGCCAAAAGGTCGCGAAGGGATCGCACGGGTCTTCTATTGCATGAAGGTTGGCAAGAAAATCATCATACTGCACTCTTTCATCAAGAAGACTGAAGAGACACCGAAGCGCGAGTTGAGTATTGCTCGCAACCGGCTGAAGGAGGTATCAGAATCATGAAAAGAACGGCCCCGATAATGACACATAGTCAGATGGTAGAAGCATGGAAGCAAGAACCTGATTTCAAGGCAGCATACGATGAACTGGAAACGGAATTTGCCCTGCTGCGTGAGTTACTGATTGCGCGGCAGCGGTCTGGGATGACCCAGGCTGAAGTAGCAGAAAAGATGGGAACAAAGCCGCCTGCAGTTACCCGACTTGAAACGTCCTTGTCAGACCAGAAGCATTCGCCGAGCATTGCGACATTGAAGAAGTACGCCGAGGCAGTCGGCTGCAGGCTTGAGGTTCACCTCGTTCCAACCAAGGCCGCGTAAGCGGCGGTCGCCGTTACGTGCTATTTTTGAAAAAATATCCTTCCACCCACTCCCGGCGAAGCCGGGCCGCAAAAATTAGCATCGGGCGGGACTACTCCCGCCCGATGCGCTAAAGTTATCCGTCGCCTTCAATTGTCCAGCACACGCAGGATCAACCGTATTCAGTGGTATTACTACATCTATACAGAGAAACTGATATTTTTATTGCGCTATTGCGTTGAACTCAACCCGGTTCCGGCTGATTGTATCCTTCTCGGGTTCTTTGTAGATATCGTCATTCTTCTGGAAAAGCCGTTCCGGAGGTAAGCCTCCCTTGATGACCATGAAGTTCATAACTGCTGCTGTACGCTCTCGCGCCAGGGCCTGCAGTTCGTTTTCACCTACAACAGTATTGGCAATAATGAGCTTCTTCATCTCATTATCGGGCAGATCCTTTACCAATCCAATGGCATTGCGCGGTTTGGGGAATTTCTCCTTCTTGTAGACCGCCTTGAGGAATTTTGAGTATTCGTCTGCCAGTACCTGCACTGTCTCGGCACTATCTCCGTCCCTGGTCTGTCGTTCCTTTACCAGGAACAGGAACTTTTCATTACGCAGCTTGCGGCTGAGCAGCTCCTGGCGGTAACCCTCGGGATCCTTTATTTTGTCAACAAACCCCTTGATCTCCACCTTCAAACCAGGTCGATCAGCCAAGGCCTTAGCCATCTGTCCAAGTTTCTGGCCTTCTTCTGCAGGCAGATTGCTGGAACCGGCCGCGAACTGGATGACACTGAAATCCTGCCCGCTGCCTATCATGGACGAAAGCAGTGCAAATGGCGAGGTAGCAGCCTTGACGAGAAGGTTTTTAAGAACCTGCCCAATGAGGCCCCATATACTGAATTTCGGGTCATCGGTACGGCCGGTGACAGGTAGATCCAGATGGATCTCCCCCTTGCTGTCCTTGAGCAGAGCCACTGCCAGCCGAACCGGCAGGTTGGTGGCCTTGTCGCTTTCTACTTTCTTGCCGAAAGTAAACTGGTCAATAAAAACCTTGTTCTCGGAAGTGAGCTGTTTCTTCTCGATCAGATACTTAAGGTCGAGGAACAGCTTGCCTTTGTCAACAGTGTAACCAAGGTAGGTGCCAGAGTAAGGAGTTATCGGTGAGAGGTCAATATCCCGGAAGGAAATCTTCAAATCGACAAACAGATCATCGCGCAGCGGATTGAGCCTGCCGGTAATCTGCATTGGAGAGTGATTTTCCAGATTCCCCCGCAGGTCCACGTCGGCAAACTTTGACTCCTCTGACGACAGACCGCTGACCCGTCCGCCCAGGTTGAAGAAGGTGCTGTTGAAGGTCTGAGGGAGGTGGTTGTCGGTGAAGGAAAGTGTGCCGTTCTGGATGGTGACACTCCCCACCGATATCTGGCGCTGTGTCGGAGTCGTCGTGGGAGGTGCTGTCTTTTGAGCTACGGTTTTTGGCGTTTCCGTGACAACCGTGACTGGAGGCGACACAGTCTGCGCCGGGGTTTCCTTTTTCTCGACCAGATTTTGCAGGTTGAGGGTGCCGTCTTTCCTGACCACAATGCGCGAGTAGATATCGTTGAGTGCCACCTGGTGGATGCTTAGACTGAAGGGCTCCAGGTTGCCCTTGATCTCGTCGAACTGCAGGCTCTCCCATTTCAGCAGATCTTCCTCGTCAATGGTGTCTATGCTGTGGAAGTCACGCACACCTGCGCTCCCTTTAAAACTGCCTCCGGTCTTGCCATCTTTCATGGCTATGTCCAGATTCATGGTGGTGTCCACATTCCCACCGATAACGGAGAAATTGAAGGTGTCAGGGAAGTAGGCTTCGAAATCGCGAATGGGAAGCCGCATTACGCTCACGCTTCCTTTGTAACGGAAGGGGAGCGGAGTTATATCGCCGCTTCCCTTTAGAGAGGCATCTTTCCCGAAAGTCGAGGAGAAACGAAGTGCCGCAGGGGTAAACTTCGGTCCGTTCAGGTTTGAAAGGGTCAGGCTGGTGTTGTGCAGGGTGAAGCTCGGTTCTTCCTCATGGGTCTTGTCAGTGAAGGCAATATTGAACCTGTCGAGTTGGAACTGTTTCAGGCGATAGGTGAGCGGCTTGGTGCTTTTCGATTTATCAGATACGGTTTTCTTGTTTGCAGTCACAGTCGAGAGCGGAACCGCCTTGACAGGCGCTCCTGACTGGTCCCCTTGAGGCCTGGCGACAAGCGATAGCAACGAGATGTTACCGTCTTTTTCCCGGGACAGGGAAATATCGCCCCTGGAGAGACGGATATCGCCAATCTCCATGTGGTTCTCCTTCTGGCGGAAGGTGGCGCCGTTTACCTGAAGACGTGCCAGATCGAACCCCTCTTTTATGCCGTATCTGGCGGAAAGCCCTTTAAGCAAGAGGCTGCCATGTTCAATGCTCAGTCCATCAGCTTTGCTGAATGCCAGGTCTGCTGAGAGATCGAGCGTCCCCTTGACCGGTGCGGTCAGGTACTGGGCCAGATAGGGCCAACCGCGCTGGATCTTGAGCCCGGTGAGTTCCGCAGAAGACGTTGCTGCCAGTGGTGTGACTGAAAAGGTGCCGTCAGTATTGAAGGTGGCATCGTTATCCAGCAAAAGTGACAGTTCATAATCCGCAGATTTTTCCGGCGCTGTGCTGAAGTTCTTTACCGTAAAATCGATTTCGGAAATTGTCGTCTTGAAACCACCTTTGGGCAGGGCATCGCTGATATGAACCGTACCTTTACTGAAGGCAAGAGACGATACCTTGACCAGCAGTTGCTTGTCGTTTTTGTCAGATTCAGGTTTTTTCTCAGGAGAATTCTCCGGTTTTTGGCCTGCCTTTGCCGGCGGCATCAGGCGGGAATACATCCACTCACCCTTGCCGTCGCGATTGACAAACAACTCAAGACCATCCAGCGTGATTGTTTCGAATTCGAACTGCTGAGCAAATACTTCCAGGCTGGATGCTTTGGCCTCCAGGAAGGCAAGCCTGACAAAAGGCTGGCCGTTCTTCATGTTCACGCTGATATCATCCAGCCTGACCAGGCCTTTGACGGTCAACTCGGGCTTCTTGTCGGCGGAAATGCGGTAATTGACATCCATATCGATAGTCAATTTGCCTGATGTTAGGTCGGCCGAAGGTTTAACTGGGGAATAGGCAATGTACTGGGGCAGGTTGAGCTGTTTTAGGCCAACGCGTACTGAGGTTTCCAAAGACTTGCTCAGTGGTTTCAGCTTGCCTGCAAAGCTGAAAGGGGCGCCATTGACCACGGCGGATATTCGGGGATCTGTGTATTTCTCAGCCAGGTAGGGAATGTTGCTGATAAAGGGAATTGCGATTTCCAGTGCGCGGACGGTGTGTTTTCTACCCCCGTCAACAAGACGGTCATCAAAATCCAGAGAACCGTTTTTGACAGTAATATTATTTATGGAAAAAAGAAACTCGCCTTTCTTTTCCTGTTTTGGAGCGTTCTTCAGTCGATCAAGAATGTCGCTGAAGCTGAAACGGTTGGGACCGGTGCGGGCAAGACTGATAGTGGGAGTATCGATGGTAACGTGCGAAAGTATCAGGGCGCGTTTGTAGACGGATGCCAGGGCGAGTGAGGCCCGCGCCTGACTAAAGCCAACCAGGGGAGCACCTTCCTTCTCGTCAATGGCAAATCCCATGACGGTTACCGTCAGGGTAAACGGGTTGATGGCTACGGATTTTATGTGGGCCTTCCGCCCTGTGGCCTCCTCTATGGCAGCCACGGCCTTACTTCTGACAATCATCGGCAGGATGGTAATGGTGCACAGAAGGAGAGTTGCTATTATTCCGATTGCTATGAGGATGTATTTATTCCGCTTTGGCACAAAAGCCTCACTGTATATGAAATCAAGTAGGTAATAAAAGTAAGTGCGCCTGAATGACAGCTATGCTGAGCAGGCAGGTGCACTTTGTATCAAAAAAACAGATCGTTAAGGTGACTAGGCCACGCTAGACCCACAAGCCTTGCATTTGCGTGCCTCTACCGGGATCGGCTCAAGGCATTCCGGACAGTTCTTGGTAGGAGGTCCGGGAGGTGCCGGTTTGATTAGAGCCTTGGTCACCAAATAAACTACGAAGGCAATAAAAATAAAATCTATGAGTGTCCCAATCAAATGGCCGTAAGCAATGGCACTGTCGGTCACCTTTCCTTTTGCATCAGTGACCGTTCTTAAAACGAATTTTGCCTCACGCCAGTCTCCGGAAGGGAGAACTAGCCCAATGACTGGCATAAGGAGGTCGTCTACAATCCCTGAAACAACCTTTCCAGTTGCAGCTCCAATAACAACACCTACTGCCAGGGCCAATGCATTAGATTTAGTGAGAAAAACCTTGAAATCCTGCAACATAAGTGGACCTCCCTTTTTTAGGAAAAACTCAGCGTTGTCCGGTTAGCTTTTTGCTTACGTCCCGTAGCGACAGATTGATGGTAGACGGGGAATTTATTCCCCGGAAATGAGAGGCAGATTTCACA
>JAYSLX010000029.1:0-32428 GCA_043725245.1 Geobacteraceae bacterium
CCTTGACGCGTGTTGAGTACTCGCCGTTTCGGGTGTCGATGACGATAAGTTCTCCTTCTTCGATAAAGGGTGGGACCCGAAGGACATACCCGGTCTCGACGGTGGCAGGTTTGGAGTCGCTGCCTGAAGTGTCGCCTTTGGCCCACGGGCTGGTCTCGGTGACCCTGAGGTTGACAAAGTTCGGGACGTCCACACCAATCGCCTTTTCTTTGAACAGAAGGACATCAACGGGGAGGTTGTCGATCAGGTAGTTCTTGGAGTCGCCGATCGAATCCTCGTCCATCCGGTACTGCTCAAAGGTCTGGTTGTCCATGAAGACGAAATGGTCGTCCTCTCTGTAGAGAAACTGCATTTTTCTGTCTTCCAGGCTTGCCGGCTCAAAGGTCTCGCCTGATCGGTAGGTCCGATCGAGGATGGTTCCGTTTATCATGTTGCGCATCTTTGTGCGGTAGAGGGCCTGGCCCTTGCCTGGTTTGACGAAATCGAACGCGATCACCAGATACGGGTCACCATCGAGGGTAATTTTGAGGCCTTTCTTAAGGTCGGCAACAGTGTACATGACGTATCTTCTCCTAGCCCTGATAAACAGGTTAAGTGCGTTATCGAAGTTATTTTATACCCAAAAAACGTTAGAAAATAACTTCTAACATACTAAAAAAATACTGGCTGCCGCAATAAAGCCGGTGCCAGTTGGTTGCAGTCGATGTTTATGGAAAAAGTGTGTAGACTACTTGACCCGGTAGGTGATACGGCCCCTGCTGAGGTCATAGGGTGAAAGCTCAACCGTAACCTTGTCGCCGGGGAGTATCTTGATGAAGTACTTACGCATTTTGCCTGAGATGTGCGCCAGGACAACATGTTCGTTCTCTAACTTTACCCGGAACATTGCGTTGGGGAGCGGCTCAATGACCGTCCCTTCAACTTCTATGGCTTCTTCCTTACTCATGCAGCGCTCCTTGCAAAAATGCTTTACTGAGGTTCAACCGGGAATACTCTACAGAGGATGTAGTGAAAAAGCAAGTCGGAATTGCCTGCCTGCTCAGTCTTGATCAACAGGAGTCTGCTTAAAACCCCTTTACATAGCAAAAGAATACGGTTAATTTTGCCTTTAATCGATCGGGAGGTGATGTCTTTGGTTGGCGGTCTGCTGCGTGAAGTTAAACTGGAAAACGACATCAACCTGCATTTCTTTGACAGAAGCCGTCATTACTATGGTGGTTTTTACCAGGTTATTGTTCAGGTTTACGGTGAGTTGCCGCTTTGCTCAGAGCATTGCGTGGATGCTGGCGCTTATGCCGAGGCTGTATCATTGTTGGGCGAGACGGTCTGCTTTTCGAGAAACCTGGAGAGGATGGGGATCTTGGAGGCAGATATTCCAGCGGTCAGGGAGCAGCTGATAAACCGGTTCATTGAGACTGCCTTGGTCTATATCAATGATCCGTTCTTTCCTAAGGGCCTTGTTGCTGCCGAGCTGGAGAAGCTCCGCAGACAGCTTGCCAGGCCTGCGGCAAGGTTCTCCGGCTGATGCGGGAGATAAGGGTCAAGATCGAAAAACTCGCCTTTGGCGGGGCAGGTTTCGGGCATCTGAACGGCAAGGCATGTTTTATACCCTTTACGGCTCCCGGTGACGAGGTTCGGGCCCGCGTAACCAGTGAAAAGGGTTCATACCTGGAGGCGGAACTGCTTGAGCTGCTGGTTTCCTCTCCGGATCGGATCACCCCTCGCTGCCCTGTTTTCAGTCAATGTGGCGGATGTTCCCTGCAACACCTTGCTTACACGAAACAGCTCTCCGCAAAAGAGGACCTTTTTGCAGAGCAGCTCTGGCGTTTCGCCCGGGTCGAGCGTGACATTATCTCCCCGATTATGGGGGCAGAAAACCCATGGGGTTACCGGACCAGGGTTCAGATAAAGGTGCACTGGAGTGGCGAGCTTCACCAGATAGGTTTCTACCGTGCCGGAACCCACTTCGTCGTTCCCTTCCCCGGCGGTTGTGCCATTGCGTCCCCTGTTATAAATGCGCTGATCGGCGAGTTGACAGAGCTCTTGCCCAAATTCCCGGAGCCGGACAAGGTTCCCCAGGTAGATCTGGCCGTTGGCGATGATGGTCAGGCTATTATGATCGTTCACTATATCGGTCAATCGCCTGACGCGGTTGCCAGTTTTCTGGCTGATAATTCCCCTGCCGTGCTACCTTCGGCAACCGGTCTCTGGATTCAGCATGGCAGAAAAAATACCATGAGAAGGATTCAGGGAATCGATCGCCTCACGTACGACGTTCCTGTTGGACGGTCGACCGAAAGCGTTCCGGGATTACGACTTGCCTTCAGTAGGGGTGGATTCAGTCAGGTCAATTACCTGCAGAACCGACACCTTGTCAGTCTGGCCTGCGAGTTGGCAAAACTGAACGGTACTGAGCGACTGCTCGACATCTTCTGTGGAAACGGAAACATAACCATTCCGCTGGCTGGAATGGCCCGAGAGGTAGTGGGTATGGAAGAGTACAGGCCTTCCGTTGAGGACGCCCGGCAAAATGCTATTACTTCAGGTCTGCCTGGGGTTTCGTTTATCTGTTCAGATGCCGTAGCTGGGGTGAAGCGGCTTGTCGAAAATGGTCAGCAATTCGATGTAGTGGTCCTCGATCCTCCCCGGTCCGGAGCTTCAGAACTCATGCGGCAGATTCCTGCATTGCACCCTGAAAGAGTGGTCTACGTTTCATGTGATCCGGTAACGCTTGCACGAGACATTGCCATCCTCAGTAAATTAGATTATTGTATTGTGCGCAGTGTCCCGTTGGACATGTTCCCGCATACCTGCCATATTGAAAGCGTAACGCTCCTGGAGCGTTGCTGACATTTGATTATCAAACCGAGGTGTTTTCGTGTTGTTCAATTTTTTCAAAAAGGACTACAACCACTTTCTGGAACGAGGTGACCGTCTGTATCAGGAAGAGCGCTATGCCGAGGCGCGTCATGAGTACAGTGAGGCACTTCAACGCCTGCCTGGTGATGCCCCGGGGGAGTCCCGCGAACACCTGCATGACCGACTCTGTTCAACAGGGAACGAGCTTGCCCGTATGAACCTGCGTGAGGCTGCACATGCCCTGCATCGTGGGGATGTACTCAAAGCACTGGAGCATGCAGAGCTGGCGCTCGAGCAGGCAGATGACGAGGTAATCCGCGGGAATGCTGAGGATTTTCAAAGACAGCTTGCAGCAGAGCCTCCTTCTGCAGAGCCAAATACACAGGGACACTCATGTGCTAGTTGCAGTACCCCTCAGCATTTGACTGCTGCAACATCTGAATTGTCTACGGATTTTCTCTCTCTGCACGAGCGTTTTGAGCTGCTTATCCAGCCTATGCCCGGCAATCTCTCGGAACGTTACCGACAGATGGGAGAGAGATTTGCATATGCCTACATCGCCGTTCATGATGAAAGACTCGATGAGGGATATCGGATTTTTGGGGAATTGGCGACAGCCCAGCAGAGTGATATCCTCGATTATGAGATTGCACTTATCCATTTTCAAACAGGTAAATTTGAGGAGTGCGAAAGACACCTTCGTTCTGCCATTGGGAAAAACCCCGATAACGCCTTATGCCATCTAGGTCTCGTGCAGCTGATGCTTGAAACCGGTCGCTTGACGGAATCCATCCCGATGCTTGAGCAGATGATCGCTGCTGATCACCTTGCCGATCAGGCATTAATAATGCTCGGCGATGTCCTTTTGGCGATGGGAGATCAGGATGCTGCCCTGGAGCGTTACGTCGGAGCTTTGAATATCCCATCTGTTGCAAAGACGGCCGCCCAAAAGCTTGTGCCTGTTCTCGAAGAGCTTGGCCGTTCCGCTGACGCGCAGGCAGTTGCTAAACGTTATCTCAAGGGATGCTGTTGATTGCCGATTAGTATACAGGTTGAAAAATTCCATAGCGATGGGTCAGGAGGTGCAAGCATGAACAAGTCGGAGCTTATTGAAGTCGTAGCAGCACGCAGAGGACTTTCCTACAAGAAAGCCGAGGAGGTCGTCAATACCGTTTTCGATGCCATGACAGATGCCATGAGCGAGGGTGACCGAATTGAAATCAGGGGATTTGGAAGTTTTGTGGTTAATGATTACAAGGCCTACACCGGACGTAACCCGAAGACCGGTGAGTCAATCGCGGTAAACCCGAAGAAACTCCCTTTTTTCAAGGTTGGGAAAGAGTTGAAGGACCGTGTATCCCAGAGCTGAGTCGGCCATGTTGTCAATCTTTTGTGCTTGGTATCCAGCTTTATGAAGTTAACATTGTCTGTCATACGTGATCATTTTTAGACTCCTACTGAAAAGAGCGTAATAGCGACGCATGAACCTAAGGCTCATTTCCATTCTGATATTTTCAATCACGGCCTTCCTTGCCCAGAGCGCTTTTGCCACTCCCACGCAGAGCGGTCCAACCGGTCTGATATCTGTCCCAACCGCCGAGACCCTTGATTCCGGCAATCTCAGTGTCGGTGTATGGGGAAACCTGATCAAAACACCTGCCAACCGGTCTTTTGTCCTTCCGGCAACCGTTACTTCCGGAATAGGGTCATACTGGGAGGTATACGGCACGTACCCGAATTTATTTTTTGACGGAGAAGAGGATTCATCAGACAGGAACAGCGCAGATGTCGGGATGAAGATCCGTTTCTACGGCACAAGGTCCTCCAACTTCAAGGTGGCTGCAGATGTGCTGATGCAGCGCCGTATTTCCCAAAACCTCTCTCTGGACGGGACTACGGACTACGGCGGCCGTCTTATTGCTTCCTATAAGACTGAGGATTTCGGCATTCATGCCTTTGGTGGATACATGTCCCGCAAATTGATCGAAGACGATCTCCTCTATGGCTGCGGTCTGGAGGTAGCAGTTACCCCGCGGTCAAAAATAGTCGCTGAAGTGATCGGAACCCGACCTCGTGACATCTCACTGGAAGGCCCTTTAGAGGGGGATATCGGCTTTCAGTACCATTTGACACCATATTTCACCATTTCCCTGGCAGGTGGTCTCGGATTGAATGACATCTCTCCGGATTGGAGGTTTATTTTCGGGGTCTCAACCTCAACAGGCTTGGGGGGGTACTTCAGGCCTGTAGCAATGCTTCCCCATGAGATAAAGCAAAAACAGGATGCGGCAGCACAGGCAGCAGTTAAGCCGGTAAAAATTATTCCCATTTCCACTAAGCTCCTGCACTCTCCGGCCCTTCCTGAAGTGGTCAGCAAGATCGAGGTACCGATAGAACCTGACAAGGAAGAGGTTGTTATCCGCACCTACGGGCAGATAATACTTCCCCCTCAGAGGACGGATAGCCGACCTTTCGTCCCACCGCCTCTTCAGGATCTAACCTCTAAGAACTTGGCCGTCGATACTCCTCCTACCTATGGCATCGACGTCAAAGGGGAGATAAAGGATACGACAAAAACCACTCCTGCTAAGGCTGATGAGAAGCTGATAGCATATCGCAAATTCCGTTTCCCTGATATTGTTGGTTACTTCCAGCAGGGGCAGGCCGAACTGACTCCTGAGGCCAAGAAGCTGCTTTCGGACGTTGCTGAGCAGATCCGTACGGACAAGAGCTGGGCTTATCTCAGGATAGACGCCTATACCGACGCTATAGGTTCTCAGAAGTACAACACCGACCTCTCCCTGCGTCGCGCTATTGAGGTGGCCAGTTATCTGATCATCAGGGAGGGGGTCGAACCTGCACGCCTGTTTGTCAGAGGGATGGGGAGTGCCAAAGAGTTGGCCGACAACCAGACCGAAGCTGGACGCAAAATGAACCGCCGCTTTGAGATACTCTTCCTGAAGCGGGATGAAAGACCGTGAGCCGCTTCAAGACTTTTTGTCTCACCCTTCTGCTTGCGATAACCCTTGTATTGCCGGTTCACGCGGAAGAGCCCCAAGAGTCTCTCCCTCGTGGAGCAGAACTGATAGGTTTTGCAGGAAGCGATGGGAATGATCCCCCCTTTGACCAGCATCTCAAGGGTGAGCTTGACCTCCTCGTCCCCCGGTTGCGGCAGGTGCCTTCCGATGCTACGATTCTGATTGAGGCTTATTATCCTGGCAAAAAGGGTAAGTCCAAGGAGCAGCAGATCAGCAGGGCATTCTCCCTTGCCGAGCAGGCTCAACAGTACCTCCGGAGCAAGCATGCCCTGAACCGCGAGTTTTTTGTAGCTATCTGGGAGAAAGCTGAATCAGCAGGGGAACATCCGAAAATCCGGATAACCACTTACCCGCGAGATTTTTTTGAGGACTGACCTGCAGATTCTGTCTTTTCGTAAAATCTTGTTGAGACTCAGTCGTTAAGAGGAGGAGCACCATGAAGAGATGTCTGATTCTGCTGCTGTCGGCTCTGCTGCTTGCCGGTTGTGCCTCTCTGAAGGTCGTGCCGGAGCCGGTTGCCAACGGGACAATTAATGAAAAGGAAAATGCACAGACCATAACCCGTGACAAGGTAGCCATTACCGTGAGAAGTGGTGATATGGAGATTGTCGCCTATAACCTGGATGGCAGCGTTGCCTCGTTTTTTGTGGTGGTTGAAAACCAGACCGACGGTGAACTTTCCATCGATAACGACTCTTTTCTGCTTGTTGACAGCGATGCCAGGCAGTACTTTCCGCTCACTCCGGAAAAAGTCAAGGAGATCGTTTCCCGCAACACATACTATCTGATACCTTACCCGTATGTCGGCTTCTATTATCTGGAAGACTACGAAAAGGCCTCATTTTACAATCGTTTCACCTCGGATCGTCCGTATTTCTATGAGGTCTACCCCCAGGATATCTACACCAAGGCTATTCCCGTCGGTACGATTATCCCCAAGGCAAAGGTTGCTGGTCTGGTCTATTTCCGCATCGATCTTGGGGGCAAGAAAGGGGTGAGTCTCATGGTCTATAAAAAAAGTACCCCAAAGTCTGCACCTGCTGATTTCGTGTTTCCATTCAAGATTGTAAAATAAACCGGAGTACTTCATGCCATACGCATCCCTTTGGGAGGCGCTCGGCGGGCTAGGGCTTTTTATCCTCGGCATGAAGTCCATGTCAGAGGGGCTCCAGAAGCTTGCCGGTCACGGCATTCGCGGCTTTCTGGAGAAAGTAACCGGCACCCGGCTGAGTTCCGCCTTTATCGGTAGTTGTCTTTCTGCATCACTTCAATCCAGTAGTGCTGCAGCTATTCTCGTTATCGGGTTTGTAAACGCAGGGCTGATATCCCTCTACCAGGCCCTTGCAGTTATGCTCGGCACCGGTATCGGAACCACTGTTGCCATCCAGTTCATCGCCTTCCGCGTTACGGTCTTTGCCCAACCTCTTATCTTCATAGGTGTTTTTCTTAGATTCTTCTGTCGCAGCCGGCGATTGGGTTATGCAGGAGAACTGCTGCTCGGTGCAGGCCTTGTCTTTCTTGGTCTAAGGATCATGGAGACGGGGTTTATCCCTTTAACCCAACATGCTATTGGCACCGGATTGAATGAAATACGGTTTCCCTGGCCCCTGGTTTCAGTCTTGCTGGGGGCATCACTCTCTTTCATGCTTCAATCCGGGAGTGCCGCAGTTGGTGTAATCATTGCACTCACCGGCAGCGGAGTGGTTTCTTACGATCACGGGTTTCATATGGTTATAGGAGAGGTTCTGGGGACTACCATTATCGCTTCCATCGCTACCATTAGTGGGACCCCGGCAGCAAAGCGAACCGTCTTTATCTATCTTCTTATAAATATTATTGCAATACTACTGGTAGTTATTTTCCCGGATGCTTTTCAGTATCTCGTTCACCTGATCACACCGGGGAAAGGCGACCCCTCGTCGTTGGCTCCGCCTGTTACGGCTCGTCTGCTTGCCAACAGCCATACCATCTTCAGCATCTTAAGCATGCTCTTCTTTCTTCCGCTTCTCGGCTTTTTTGTCCGGTGGTCTGCGAAAGCAATACTCCCAGGGAAAGAGAAGAGAGTAGAGTTTGAACCATGCTCCAAGTTTCTTGACCTGCGGGTTATCAACACCCCTTCTCTTGCAATGTTGCAGGCCAGAAACGAGCTTCGGCGTATGTCTGGGATCGCACTCTCCATGTACGATGATGTGGTAGAGCAGTTCTTCCGATTCGATGCCCGACGTGCCATTCGGATCAGAAATAAGGAAGAAGCACTCGATGTCCTGCAAAGGGAAATATCAGGCTTTCTTGCAAAACTGTCGCGTCAGCCGCTTTCATCAGAGACAGCTCTCTGTATTCCGGCAATGTTGACACAGGTAAACATCCTTGAACATATGGGGGACCAGAGTGAGTCGATAGTAGAGACTCTCCTTCGGAAAAAGGAAAACAAGATCGTATTTTCAAGCGCTGCAATGGCGGAATTGAAGAACCTCGCTGTAAGGGTGGGAGACCTTGTTCACCTTGCTCTGGTTTCTTCTGATAATCTTTCAGATTCTTCGGTTGGGGATGCCCGTAAATTAAAGGATGAGGTCGACAGCCTCCAGGAAGCGATGCACACAAGTCACATCAGGCGTCTTTCGGAGGGTGATTGCACCGTACTTGCCGGAGTTGCGTACAGTGACATCATATCAGCCTTTGACAAGATGGCAGAGTATGCTTTTTCCATCATCAAGCTTGGGAGGAATCTGGCCAATGAGTGAATCTGTTGCGGCTATTGATCTCGGTACCAACACGGTCCGACTGCTGATAGGATCTCTTGTTGATGGAGAGATTAGTCAGACACTTATTGTTCGCCGGATAACAAGGCTTGGTGGTGGATTTACCAGAGAGGCAGGTATTTCCGCAGAGGCGTGGGAACGGACTCTTGCCTCATTGAGGGAATTTGCCCAACGGATAGCAGAGCAGGGCGTGACAAGGGTTCGGGCCGTTGCCACCAGTGCAGTGCGAGATGCGGTTAACGGGCCGGCTTTCTGTAAACAGGTATTTGATAAAACCGGCATAGAGCTGGAAGTCATCGATGGGGAGACAGAAGGGCTGTTGACCCTCAAAGGTGTGCTGGCGGGGATCGACGGGATACCTGAACGACTTCTGCTCTTTGACGTGGGTGGAGGCAGCACCGAATACACTGTGGTCCGTGGCATTGATCCGCTCTATTCGCGGAGCCTTCCGTTGGGTGTGGTGCGCCTTACCGACGGGAAGCAGACACCGGATGCCATGTCGGAAAAAATTGATCGTGAACTTGCAGCGCTCAGGGAAGAACTTGCCGAACGCGGGCTTCTAGCGGTGGCCTATGGGGCAACGATCGTCGGGACGGCAGGTACGGCCACCACCCTGGCGGCAATCAGTTTGGGGATGACGAACTATGACTATCGTAAGGTCAACAACTACTCCCTGTCTTTTGAGGAGATCGAAGAGATCTACAGCCTCCTGCTTCCGTTAGCCCCTGCAGAGCGCCTCAAGGTGCCGGGTCTCGAGAAGGGGCGAGAGGATCTTATCATAGCCGGGACGCTACTTACCCTGAAGACCCTTTCCCTGTTCGGGAGTAACACCCTCAAGGTCAGCGATTTCGGCCTCCTTGAGGGGGTTTTGCTTTCTTGAATTTCATTTTTAGTCCGTATAACGTTATAAGCCTGACCCGCCGGTTCTGGGCCGGTCTTGGCGCCAGTAGAACATTATTCTTGTAGATTACACCACTATGGTGTATAAAATTCTCATGGCCGAAAAACGGAAACCCACATACGATCTTGATGCGTTTAAAGAAACTTTTACCACCGTCGAAAGGCTTGCCGTCACAGGGGCAGCACTTCGTAGTGCCGCCTCGCTTGGATATGGGCGCGCCGAGATTGTGAGCACAATCCAGACAATGCAGCGAAACCATTTCTATAAATCTATGACAGCTTATGCAGATTCCAGGTTATGGCAGGATGTGTATCATGTCCCGTCACCGGCTGGAATGCTGTACGTAAAGTTCACAGCCGACACTATAACCGAGTTCCTGCTGTTGTCGTTCAAGGAGAAAGACAATGACTAATCCCATCTGTCCGGAAACTGGCGCGCCGATGCATCGTGGGGTGCGCCCTATGACTCTTACCTACAAAGGCGAGAGCCTTACGTTCGATATGCCCGGTTGGTACTGTGACCAATCAGAGGAGAGTATCCATACCGGTGAGGATATGAAAATTTCTGATCGGAAGTTGAACCTCCTTAAGGCTAGGTGTGAAGGGCTGCTGGAACCGGAAGATATCCGCCGTATCCGCAAGAAACTTCATCTTTCCCAGGAACGAGCCGGTTTTTTGATCGGCGGCGGCCCGCGGGCTTTCCAAAAATACGAAAGCGGCGACTTGTTGCCCAGTCGGGCAGTAAGCACTGCTCTGCTGTTACTCGATCACGATCCAGCAGCATTGTCGGTGCTTGAGACACACAGAATAGCTGCCTAAGCCTTATGAGTCATCTGAATGGATCACTTAACTGACATTGCGGATTGCGCTCCAGATGTTCAAAATGAGCCGCTCCGTTCCCTCCAGCTTTATGTGGACGAACTGCTTTCCCGCATTTTATGCAACTGAAACCAAGGGATTTTTTTATTCCTGATAGCGACGTGTCTCTGATCATGAGAGCTTTTTCAACCGTAATTTCTTTTTCCTCTATAATGCACTTTTCTGCTCTAGCCATTCCTTGACCCTCCATTATGTTCAACGGCTATGAGGCGCATCGGGTTCACCGCTGCCGCCGATGGTTGGCGTTGCAGCTGTCTTTCCCTTAGTCGCAATATTTGCTTAACTTTCCATGAAGTTATTCTTCTTGCCATTTAAATTTCAGAATGCTATTGTACAATATCTTGTCATATACGGAGGCCATTTATGCAGGCAATTTCATACAGTGAAGCACGCCATGATCTTAAGAATGTTATGGACGATGCTTGCAGCAACCATGAACCAATACTGATCACACGTCGAAAGGGCGAGAGTGTGGTTTTAGTAAGTTTGGAAGATTATGAGTCCATGATGGAGAGCGAATATTTGCTTTCCAGTCCAGCCAATGCTTCTCGATTACTGAAATCACTTAAAGAGGCACAGTCCGGCAAGCGAACCCCCATGGATGCTCTTGGGTTATGAACGTCACTTTCACACCGACTGCTCTCGACGATCTGCGTTATTGGCTAAAGACTGATAAACGTCAGGCTGAACGGGTCTTGGCACTTCTTAAAGAAATTCGGCGAACCCCTTTTGAGGGTACAGGAAAACCGGAACCTCTCCGTTTTCAGCTTGCCGGTTGCTGGTCGCGCCGTATTGACCGGGAACATCGGCTTGTCTACCAAGTGGAAGAAACAGAGATCGTCGTTATCGCCTGTCGCTATCATTACTGATTTCATTTTCCGGTATTCTTGAATTTGATACTGTCGATGTCCTCAATAAACCATCCTTTCTGGCCCGCACTTCCTCTAACTTTCCATGCTCTAAAATCTTTTCCATATCCAATGCGAAGAACCAACACGTGTTCTCCGGCCGATATTTTGCCTGATTCTCTGTTTGAAGCAGGGTAATCCTGCGGTGGCTTTTCAAGGAGTGTCATTTGTTTCAGGATAGCAATTTCATCGGAATTGAGGGGACAGTATATTTAACTCCGCTCTATTTCATATACTGTCCCCGGAATACCCATCAATGAATCGGAATGCTCGACAAAATCGGTTTCAGTTTGAATTGTTCAGCGTCTCACTTATCAGCTGCAGGCATGCCTTGAAATCGACCGGCTTGGATAAATAGGCGTCCATGCCGGCGTCGAGGCAGCGCTGCACGTCCTCTTTCAGAGCATGGGCCGTCATGGCGATTATCGGGATATGTCCGCCGCGGGCGCGCTCTTTCTCCCTAATGGCGTTGGTAGCCTCGAAGCCGTTCATGAGCGGCATCTGCACGTCCATCAGTATTAGGTCGTAGTACTTTTTATCCCACATCTCGACCGTTTGCTGCCCGTTCTCGGCGAGGTCGATTTCATAATTTGAGTGGCGAAACATCGTACCCATGATCAGCCTGATTGTCGGATCGTCCTCGGCCAGGAGCAGGCGCGGCTTTGCCGGCGGTTCAGCGGCGGGGGAGCCCTCCGCCGCCGTTTTCCCGGGTGCGGAGACGGCGTCGCTCACCGGCTCGACCTCGCCGAAGGGGATGCTGCAGGAAAAGGTGCTCCCCTTCCCCTCTTCACTCGTGAAACCGATTGTACCCCCCATACGCTCAACGATCTCCCGGCAGATGGCGAGACCCAGGCCGGCGCCGCCGTAACTGCGGGAATGGGATTCGTCCACCTGGCTGAAGACCCGGAAGAGGAGCTCCTGCTTGTCGTCCGGAATACCGATACCGCTGTCGATAACTTTGAAGGTGACTTCGCGCTTGCCGCTGGTCACGCTTCCGCCCGCCGCAACCCGGATCGCCACCATCCCTTTTTGGGTGAACTTGACCGCGTTGCTTGCCAGGTTCGTCAGCACCTGGCCGAGTCTGGCCTGGTCGCCGACCAGAAACTCCGGTACATCCTCCGCCACCGTGAAATTGAAATCGAGCCCCTTGCTCTTCGCGACCGGAAGAAAGATGTTGAACGTGTTCTCCAGGCTGTTCCGCAGAGAGAAAGGTTTTTCCTCGATCGAGAATTTGCCCGCCTCGATTTTTGTCAGGTCGAGGATGTCGTTCAGGATCCGCACCAGGGAATGGCCCGATGTCCGGGCTAACTCCAGGAATTCCCGCTGCTGAGCATCGAGGGGGCCTGAAAGGGTGAGATCGAGCAAGCCCAGGACGCCGGTCATCGGGGTGCGCAGCTCGTGGCTCATGTTGGCCAGGAACTGGCTTTTGGCGACATTGGCCACCTCGGACTTTGCCGCCAGCACCTGCGCCTGAGCCGTCGCTTTTTCGAGGCGGCGGTTCGCTTCGAGCAGCGCCTCCTCGGACCGCTTGCGCTCGCTGATGTCGCTCAGCACGACGCGCATTACCGGCTCGCCTTCGTCGTAGTGCCCCGGGCTCACCGCGGTGCCCTGCTCGGTGCTGGCCGCCAGATGCACCCAGGATGCGCTTCCGTCCTTTTTCACCAGCCGCAGTTCGCAGGCCTGCGGCTTATCGGCCGTATACAGCTTTTTGCGGAACAGGTAGAAGAGGTCCTGGTCCTCCCCGAGGATCAGCCGGCTGATCGGCTTGCCGACCAGCGCTTGCCGTGTCACGCCGAGCATGGTCGCGACGGCCAGGTTGGCCTCCCGGACCAGCCCCTTCTCGCTCAAGGTCAGATAGCCGACCGGCGCCAGCTCATACAGGTCGAAATAGCGTGCCCGTGAGCATTCCAGCTCATGCTGGGTACGGCGCAACTCCTCGTTCTGCATCTTCAGCTCGATCTGATGCACCCGCAGTTCATGGAAGAGTCGCCTGGTTTCCACGGGAGTTAGTGTTCCCGGGTCTGCGTCCCGGTTTTCGCTGAACTTCTCTTCGGCACGCCGGCGGAGCGCCTGGTCTGATTCGATCGGTGTCTTTGTCATCGGTTTGTTCTCCGCCGGGTATTTATTCCGCCCGCCGCTCCGTGGTGGAAATCGCATACACCTGCCCGCTATCATTCACCAGGGCGGTGGCGGTCAGCCAGACATCCACGACAGAGCCATTCTTGGCGATCCGTTGCGCGTGATAGGGTTCCAGCCTGTCATTCTGGCTCAACAGTCGTACCCTTTCCAGCGCTTCCTTTCGCAGCCCTTCCGGGATCAGTTCGCTAATGTTCTTCTGCAGCGCCTCGGTCTCGCTCCAGCCGTAGAGCCTCTCCGCCGCCGGATTCCAGGCCAGGATGCGCCCCTCCATATCCCGCATCAGGACGGCATCGCTGGCATCGCGCACTACCACGGCCAGGCGGAGCTGGTCTTTTATCTGCTGCTGCAGCTCGGCCCGGGCCTGTTTTATCTCGCTGATATCGAAGAATGTAACCACCGCCCCCTCGATGACGTTTTCCAGGGTGCGATAGGGGCGGATGCGCATCAGGAACCAATCCCCCTTTTTGGTCTGCACTTCGACCTCTTTGGGAATCAGGCTTTTCAGCACCGCCCCGATATCCTCCACAAGGCTGTCGTAACCGGTCGTGTTGGAGACGATATGCCCCACCGGCCGCCCCACATCGGACTGGATCAGGTTGATGATCTGGGTGACGGACGGTGTAAAGCGCTGGATCAGCAACTGGAAATCCACGAAGATCGTGCCGACGCCGGTTCCGGCCAGGAGGTTGTTCATGTCGTTGTTGGCCCGGGTCAGGTCGAGCACCTTGATCTGCAGTTCGGTGTTGACCGTGGCCAGCTCTTCGTTGACCGATTGCAGTTCCTCCTTGGAGGTCTCCAGCTCTTCATTGGTGGATTGCAGCTCCTCGTTGACCGACTGCATCTCCTCGTTGGATGATTTCAGCTCTTCGTTTGAGGTTTCCAGCTCTTCGTTGGCGCTCTTGAGATACTCCTCCTTTGCGCGCAGTTCATTTTTCAGGGCTCTGACGAGCGCATCGGCCCCGCTAGTCCCGACGGTTTCTTCCGCAGGCGTCTCGACGCCGGCCGGAGCCGCAAGAGGGGGCTCGCTCACCCGGGCTTCCTTCAGGACGACCAGGTACAGAATCATTTCGGTGGTCGAGTCGGGGTTTGTCAGCACCGGCAGCACCGTCAGATCGACGGCGCTGTAATCGCCGTTGGTCTTGACCAGCAGGCCGGGCCGCTCGACCGGTTGTTTATACTTCACGGCGTTGTGCAGGGTGGTGGTCAATTCCCGCTTCAGCCCTTCACGGGCCATTTTGAGGATATTCAGGCCCGGTTCGCCCGAGGACATCTGCAGATAGCGCCCAGTGCTGCCGTGGATGTAGAGCATCTCGCCCCGTTCGTTCACCAGCACACTGACCGGCGCGTACCTTTCCAGGAGGATCTGCTCGGTTGTTTCGCGCATCGAGACCCTGGCTTCGCCGGGCAACTTTCCCGGGGGTTTCTGGGCCGGCCAATCGAGCGCCATGGGGGGGATGAACCGACCCGGGATCAGGCGCTGCGCACTGGCAAGATCCTCTTTGCGCTGATACAGCTTCGCCTGGCGATCCATGGTGGAGAAGAGCTGGATGTAATCGCCGACGGTCTCGGAGGACCCCAGGAAGAGCAGGCCATCCGGATTCAGCGCGTAGTGGAACAGGGGGATCAGCTTCTTCTGCAGTTCGCCGCCCATGTAGATCAGCAGGTTGCGGCAACTGATCAGGTCGAGTTTGGAAAAGGGGGGATCCTTGATCAGGTCCTGCTCGGAAAAGACCACCATGTCGCGGATCCTCTTGTTGATACGATAGGAGATGCCGTCTGTCTCCGGGGTAAAAAAGCGGCTCAGCCGTTCCGGCGAGACATCGCTCAGGGCACTGGTGGAATAGAGGCCGCCGCGGGCCAGATCGATGGCCCGGCTGTCGATGTCGGTGGCAAAGATCTGCAGCTTGAAGCTTCTCTTCAACTTATCCATCTGTTCCTGGAGCAGGATGGCGATCGAGTAGGCCTCATCGCCGGTGGAACAGCCGCAGACCCAGACCCGGATGCTTGCTCCGGATGGCTTGTTGGCAAAAAGGCGGGGCATGGCCTTGTTCTCGAGCGCGGCGAAGGCCGGCTGATCCCTGAAAAAGCTGGTGACGCCGATCAGCATGTCGCGAAAGAGCGCCTCCACCTCGGCCGGTGTGGTCTGCAGAAAACGGACATAATTGTTCAGGCCGGCAATCTGATGCACGGCCATGCGTCTCTCGATGCGGCGTCTGATGGTATTGTGCTTGTACAGGGAGAAGTCGTGCCCGGTCTGGGCGCGCAGCAGGACGAAGATCTTCTTCAGGGCGTCTTCCGACTTGGGTAGCGGGGGGGGGGGGCGACCCTCGCGAAGGCGTGGGCGGCGTAGTCGATCAGGTGGGCCGCCATCTCGGCCGCCGGCAGGACATAGTCCACCAGCCCGGTGGAGATCGCGCTACGCGGCATGCCGTCGTATTCGGTGGATTCGGGGTTCTGGGCCATGGCCATGCCCCCCTCGCCCTTGACCGCCCGTACTCCCAGGGCGCCGTCGCTGCCGGTGCCGGAAAGCACGATGCAGATGGCCCGTTCATGCTGGTCCTGGGCCAGGGAACGGAAGAAGAAGTCGATCGGCAAACGCTGGCCGCGCGGCGAGGCCGGTTCCAGCAGTTGCAGGGTGCCGTTCAGAAAGGCCATGTCGCAGTTGGGGGGGATGATGTAGGCGCAGTTGGGTTGCACCACGACCCCATTCTCGGCCTCGGAGACCTGCATGCGGGTGTATTTGCGGACCAGGTCGGTCAGGATGCTCTTGTGATCCGGCGCCAGATGCTGAACCAGGACAAAGGCCATGTCGGGATTCTTGTCGACCGGCATGCCGGAAAAGAAGGCCTCGAAGGCTGCCAGGCCACCGGCCGAGGCGCCGATGCCGACGATGGGAAAACCGCTGGCGGGTTTCCCCGCCGTTTCCTGCTCTCCGGAGGCTCTTCCGGCGGTTTCCTCCGCCTTGGTCTCCTTGGTCGCCTCGGTCGCCTCGTCACCGCCCTGCGCTTTAACCGCTTTCGTTTTGCCTCTTATTTTTCCCGGTGTCATTCTGTCGGTCTCCTGGTTGAAAGTTCGCCGTCAAACACAAATCAGTTGAATGATACTACTCTATTAAAGGGAAAACATCAGCAAGTCAATGCGCAGCCCTCTTTTTTTCGCCGTTTTCCCCTTGACTTTACTTATCATGGATGTCCCTAGTTTCCCCCGGCTGCCAGCTTTGCTGAATGTATAAAGTCCTGCCGTCCTCTCAAGGGCTGAAATTGACGCTATTCTCCAACAGTTGTTTTACCCTTTCAATCTTGCCGTCAACCTGCTGTTCGGCTGTGGGCTGAGGCTGTTTGAGTGCTTGCAACTGCGGGTGCGGGATTTCAACTTTGATGCCGGTATTCTTACGGTTCACGGCAAGGGGAAGAAAGACCGGACTGTGCCCATTCCGGAATCGATTCTGGCGGAATTGAAGGCGCAGATGAAAGTTGTCGAAGAGTTGCATGAAAAGGATCTGGCAGATGGCTATGACGGGGTGTTTCTGGATGATGCCGTTGAAAAGAAATATCCGGGTTCACCGAAGGAATTCATTAACCAGTGGTTATTGCCGCAGCAGTCGTTGACAGTGGTAGAGGAGACCGGAGAGCGGCGGAGATACCATCTCCATGAATCTCATCTTCAGGAGGCGCTTTACCTGGCCGTCCGCAAGGCGAAAATCCCTAAGAAAGTCACCGCTCACATCTTTCGCCACTCTTTCGCCACTCACTTGCTCCAGGCGGGCTACGATATCCGTGTGATTCAGAACCTGCTGGGGCACGCCAGCCTTAAGACGACCATGATCTACACCCACTGCGTGCCGGTCAGGACGGTAAAAGAGCCGAAAAGTCCGCTCGATTTATGAAAGTGTCTCTTTCCGATTCGGAAACCAATAGTTTCTCATCCTGAGTTTCCGAACGGTAACTATTTAGAGTCGGGCCCGGCAAAGCTCTTGAGGTACATGACCAGTGATTTCAGGTCGTCCGAGTCGGCTGGCAGCGCTTTGCCCTGCAGGGCTTTTACGATACAGCGGTTGGTCGTTTCAGTAAGCTTCGCTTCGTCATAGGTTGCAGCCCATTCGAGCTTTCTGCCGCCAGGATGGCAAGAGGCGCAACTCTTTCCGTTTTTACCCAGAGTGGCGCTTTCAAACAGCTCCTTGCCGCGTTCCAGTGACCCTCCCTCTACAGCGTAAGCTGAAACCGCTCCGAAGATGACAAAGAAGGCAGTAATTATGGATGCTGAACGTTTCATTTTAACCTCCTATCTAGTTTTGAAAAATCGTAACAAAGATACCTACATTGTCAATGTATAGAGGGGGTATTCCTCGTAGAATCCTGTTTTGATAGCAGTTGACAGAATGCTTTTAGATCAAGTATAGTTGCGCATTCCAAGGGGTTCCTCCCCTCATTCCGATTATAGGACAATTCATTGAAAACCGAAATTCTCTCAGGCAATGAGGCCATTGCACGCGGTGCGTTTGAGGCCGGGGTCAGGGTGGCAAGCGCATATCCCGGCACACCTTCTACGGAGATACTTGAGAATATCATCCAATACCGCGAAATCGACTCCTCATGGGCTCCCAATGAGAAGGTCGCACTTGAGGTGGCCATAGGTGCATCATTCGGTGGCGGAAGGGCACTGGCCTGTATGAAGCATGTTGGCGTCAATGTTGCCGCCGACCCGCTCTTTACACTTTCATATACAGGGGTTAACGGCGGTCTGGTACTCGTCACTGCAGACGACCCTGAGATGCACTCTTCGCAAAACGAGCAGGACAACCGGAACTATGCCAAGTTTGCCAAGGTACCGATGTTAGAGCCTGCTGACTCCCAGGAGTGCAAGGAGTTCACACGGCTTGCCTTTGAACTTTCAGAGGGTTTTGACACCCCTGTGATGCTTCGCACCACCACCCGGATATCCCACAGCAAGTCCATAGTCAGGCTTGGCGAGCCGGTTACAGGACTCCCTGAACCGAAACTTATCAGGAATCCCAAAAAGCTTGTGATGCTTCCCGGTAATGCCAGGGTTCGCCACCGCTTTGTGGAGGAGCGGACCAGGAAGTTGTCAGAGTATGGCGATACCTTTGCCGTAAACCGGATGGAACTGCGGGATACCGCCATTGGCGTCATTACAGCGGGTGTTCCGTACCAGTACGTTCGTGAAATCCTTCCTGATGCTTCGATCCTCAAGCTGGGGATGGTATTCCCGCTACCCATGGGACTCGTACGTGAGTTTGCCGCCAAGGTGCAGAAGCTCTATGTGGTGGAAGAGCTCGATCCGTTCATCGAAGAGCAGTTAAAGGCAGCCGGCATCCAGGTTATAGGTAAGGATATCCTTCCGATCTGCGGCGAACTGACCCCGGAGATCATACGGAAGGCGTTTTTAGGGGAGGCTCTTCCCGGTGCGCAGTCTGATACGCCAAACCAGGAAGCAGCGATGAAGCTCCCCGGCAGACCTCCCAGCATGTGTCCAGGTTGTCCGCACCGTGGGGTCTTTTACGAGCTGAACCGTCTCAATGCATATGTTACCGGTGACATCGGCTGTTACACACTTGGGTTCATGCCCCCTCTCAATGCCATGGACACCTGTGTCTGCATGGGGGCGAGCATAAGCAATGCTTCCGGTATTGTTCGGGTGCTGAATAAGGATGAGCAGCGCAAGGTGGTTGCAGTCATCGGCGATTCAACCTTTCTGCATACCGGTATCAACAGCCTCATGGAGATGGCCTACAACAAGTCTCCTGCTACGGTGGTGATCCTGGATAACCGGATTACCGCCATGACCGGCCGTCAGGACAACCCTGCTTCCGGCTTCACCCTGATGAACGAACCTACCAGGCAGATCGATCTGGAGCAACTCTGCCGAACCCTGGGCATCAGGCACGTTCGGGTTGTTGACCCCTTTGACCTGGAGGGCACGCGGCAGGCCTTGATTGAGGAGATGGGACGTGCCGAGCCGTCGGTGATCATCACCAATCAGCCTTGCGTGCTGATCAAGCGGGAAGGGGTATTTAAGAAGGGTGAGATTCTTGCCGTGGATGTGGAGACGTGCAGTGGTTGTCGTGCCTGCCTGAAGCTGGGCTGCCCGGCGATCGAGTGGCAGCCCACCGAAGGGAAAAAGGGGAAGGCATACATCGACCCGCTCCTCTGTACAGGGTGCAATGTCTGTCGTCAGCTCTGCAAATTCGACGCAATCGGGGAGGTCAAATGAAAGCAGATGTTACCAACATCCTCCTGGTAGGCGTCGGGGGGCAGGGTATCCTGCTGGCCTCGGAGATACTGTCAGAAACTTTCATGTGTGCAGGCTTCGATGTGAAGAAGAGCGAGATCCACGGCATGTCCCAGCGGGGAGGGAGTGTGGTCTCCCATGTCCGCTACGGCAAGGAGGTATTCTCTCCAACCGTGCCGGAAGGAGAGGGTGACATCCTCTTCGGTTTCGAGCTTATGGAGACCTGCCGTTCGCTACCGCTCCTCAAGAAGGGTGCAACGGTTATTGCCAACGATCTGCGGATATCGCCAACGTCGGTACTGATGGGACATGAGCCCTATCCCGATGGGCTTGCGGAGAAGATAAAGGAGCAGTTCCCCGATTTTCTTCTCGTGGATGGCCAGCAGCTCGCTACTGAAGCGGGCAACCCGCGGGCAGCCAATACCGTACTGCTGGGTGCCGTCTCCCGGCGCCTCGACATCGCAGAGGAATACTGGTTCATGGCCCTTGAGAAGATGGTGCCGAAAAAGGCGCTGGAAGTGAACAAAAAGGCTTTCCTGATGGGCCGGAGCCTCTAATCTGCAGGAGATATAGATGTTCTTTAACGAGGATTTTGAGACCCTTCCCCGACCGGCGCTTGAGGCGTTGCAGCTGAAACGCCTTCAAACGGTGCTGGACCGGGTCTACACCAAGGTGCCGTTTTACCGGAAGTCGTTTGACTTGGCCGGGGTGAGGCCGGTTGATGTCAGATCTCTCAACGACCTTCAAAAGCTCCCCTTCACCACCAAACAGAATATGCGCGACTCCTATCCCTACGCGCTCTTTGCGGCACCGATGGAAGAGATTGTACGGATTCATGCGTCCAGCGGCACCACCGGAAAGCCGACCGTTGTCGGCTACACCCAGAAGGACATCGAGATCTGGACGGAACTGATGGCACGCTCTTTCGTTACTGCCGGGGTCCACAAGGGCGACATTATCCACAACGCCTACGGTTACGGCCTCTTTACCGGAGGCCTTGGAGCGCATTACGGTGCCGAGCGTCTCGGTGCTTCGGTGATCCCGATTTCAGGCGGAAACACCAAGCGCCAGATCATGATCATGCAGGATTTCGGTTCAACAGTTCTTACCTGCACCCCCTCCTACTCTCTCTTCATGGCGGAGGAGGCCAAGATGGAGGATGTGGATTTCAGAAACTTAAAGCTTCGAGTCGGCATATTCGGCGCCGAGCCTTGGTCAGAGGCGATGCGCAAAGAGATCGAGTCCAAGCTGAACCTTGCCGCGATAGACATATACGGACTCTCGGAGATCATGGGGCCTGGAGTCGCCATCGAGTGCATAGAGGCAAAGAGCGGGCTCCACATCTGGGAGGACCACTTCATCCCGGAGATCATTCACCCCGAGACTGGCCAGAGGGTTGCGGAAGGGGAGAAGGGTGAACTGGTCATAACCACCATCACAAAGCAGGGTATCCCGCTGATCCGTTACCGAACGCGGGACATAACCTCCATCTCTTACGAGCCGTGTGTCTGCGGCAGGACCCATGCCAGAATCGCGCGCATGAGCGGCAGATCGGACGACATGCTGATCATCCGCGGGGTCAATGTCTTCCCTTCCCAGATTGAATCGATCCTTGTCGGAATTGAAGGTGTCGAACCCCACTACCTCCTCATTGTCGATCGCAAAGACAATCTGGACACCCTGGAGGTACAGGTTGAGGTCGATGAAGGCCTCTTCTCCGACGAGGTTAAGGTGCTGCAGGCACTTTCCAAGAGAATCGAAAAAGAGATCAAGGATATGCTCGGCGTCACCTGCAGTGCCAAACTGGTGGAGCCGAAAACGATCCAGCGAAGTGAAGGGAAAGCCAGAAGGGTTATCGACAACCGCAGACTGTAGGGGCGCTGCTTGCTGCGTAATAAACCGGGCAGGCCAGCCCCTGTCCGCTAACGGAGAATGCCATGAAAGCTGAACAGATCTCCATCTTCATTGAGAACAAATCAGGCCGGCTTGCTGAGATTACCCGGATTCTGGGTGAGGCAGGGATCAATATTCGTGCGCTTTCACTTGCAGATACCTCTGATTTCGGCATATTAAGGCTGATAGTCAACGACCGGGAAAAGGCCAAGGCGGTTTTGAAGGAGAAGGGATTTACCGTCAGCAAGACCGAGGTGGTCGCCGTGGAGGTTCCTGACCGGCCAGGGGGGCTCTCTGAAATACTCCAGGTTCTTGACAGCCAGGGAATCAACGTGGAGTACATGTACGCCTTTGTAGAGCGCTGCGGTGAGAATGCGGTGATTATCTTTCGCTTCGACGAGACCGAAAAGGCCATATCCGCACTGAAGGCGAGCGGGTTCAATATCCTCGACGGAGAGCGGCTTTACAGCCTCTGACCGTTCGAGTTGCTGCGGGGTCATTCTGCCTCGCCTGAATCATAAGGAGGTACGTTTATGAAGAAGTTGGTTCTCACTCTGGTCATGCTGCTGTTGACTTCCGGTCCTGCGCTTGCTGCGGGCAACATCAGGATAGGCGCGCTTCTTTCGGTGACCGGACCTGCCTCGTTTCTGGGAGAGCCGGAAAAGAAGACCCTGGAGATGCTGGTGAAGGATATCAACTCCAAAGGCGGCATCAAGGGGAGCAAGGTGGAGTTGATGGTTTACGACACCGGCGGTGACGTGACCAAGGCTAAGCAGCTCGCAAACAAGCTGATCAAGGACGACAAGGTGATCGCCATTATCGGCCCCAGCACCACCGGTGAGACCATGGCCATCATAGACGATGTCGAGAAGGCCGGCATACCGCTTATCTCATGTGCCGCAGGGATAAAGATAACCGATCCGATAAAGAAGTGGGTTTTCAAGACGCCGGCCAACGATCACGTTGCAGCAGAAAAGATCTTCAATTTCATGGCCTCAAAGAAGCAGAAAAGTATTGGCCTGCTGACGGTTAACGACTCATTTGGACAGTCAGGTCGCGAGCAGTTGAAGACCCTTGCAAAGCAGAAAGGGTTCAACGTCGTGGCTGATGAGGTCTACGGTCCGAAGGATACCGACATGACCCCCCAATTGACCAAGATAAAGGGTGCCAAGCCGGATGTCATCATATGCTGGGGGACCAACCCCGGACCGGCGGTGGTCACCAAGAACGTCAAGCAACTCGGGATAAAGACCCCTCTCTACATGAGCCACGGTGTTGCTTCCAAGAAGTATATCGAGCTGGCAGGGGCCGAAGCTGCAGAAGGTGTCATGCTTCCGGCTGGTAAACTGGCAATATACGACAAGCTCAAGACTTCAGACCTTCAGTTCAAGGTCCTGAAGGAGTATGAACAGGCCTACAACAAGAACTATGGTGTAGAGGCCTCGACATTCGGCGGCTATGCCTACGATGCCTTCCAGATGGTTGCGGAAGCCATCAGGAAGGGCGCTACAGCACCGGAGCAGGTCAGGACAAACATCGAGCAGCTTAAAAAGCTTGTCGGGGTGTCGGGAGTTTTCACCATGTCGGACAAGGATCACAACGGCCTTGACCTCTCTGCTTTTGAGATGGTCCGCATTACAAAAGGCGACTGGGAGCTTGCAAAGTAAATCAATCCGTTAGGAGGGCACCATGTCATTTTTTCGACTAACTCTTTTTTGTGTCATTGCTCAATTAATTCTGTTTGCCGGTGGGGCCTTTGCAGCCCAGCCGATAAAGATCGGCGCGCTTTTTTCCGTGACTGGTCCTCCTGCCTTCCTGGGAGAGCCTGAACGGAATACCGCACAGATGGTGGTTGATGAGATCAACAAATCAGGCGGGGTTAAGGGTCGGCAATTGCAGCTTATCGTCTATGATACGCAGGGTGATGCCACAAAGGCTGTCCAGGCCGCTAACCGTCTCATAAAAGAAGATAATGTTGTAGCCATCATCGGCCCCAGCACTACCGGTGAGACCATGGCAGTGATTCCGGTAGCGGAGAGAGAAAAGATCCCCATGATCTCTTGCTCCGCAGGGAGCAAAATCACCGATCCCCTGAAGAAGTGGGTTTTCAAGACCGCACAGAACGACGGACTGGCAGTAACCAAGATATTTGAACATCTGAACAAGAAGAAGATCAGCAAGGTGGCGATCCTGACGGTGTCCGATGGATTCGGTTCTTCAGGCAGGGAGCAGCTCAAAGCCAATGCTGCAAAGTACGGTATGCAGTTAGTTATAGACGAAACCTACGGGCCAAAGGATACTGATATGACTTCCCAACTGACCAAGATCAGGGGAAGTCAGGCGCAGGCCATCATCTGCTGGGGGACAAACCCCGGCCCGGCAGTCATTGCAAAGAACGCCAAACAGCTCGGCGTTAAGCTCCCTCTTTACATGAGTCACGGCGTTTCCTCCAAGAAGTTCATCGACCTTGCCGGTGATGCAGCAGAGGGGGTCATGCTACCGTCCGGAAAAGTTGTCGTTGCCGACCGCCTTCCACAGAACGACAAGCAGGCAAAAAATCTGATGGCTTTTGTCAAGGATTATCAGAACCACTTCAAGGCTGAAGGGGACCATTTCGGCGGACATGCCTGGGACGCGGTCATGCTGCTCAAAGGGGCCATTGAGAGAGGTGGTGATTCGCCTGCAGCAATCCGCGATCAGCTTGAGAAAACCACAAACTTTGCCGGTATAGGCGGCATTTTCAACTATACGTCTTCTGACCATGCCGGTCTTTCCAAGGATGCCTTTGTTATGGTAGAGGTCAGGAATAAGGACTGGGTACTGGTCAAATAGGCCATCTCCTGCTTCGCATCCCCAAAGCCTCGCCGGGGCTCCCCTGCGAGGCTTTCTTTGTCTGAAAAGAAAGAAGAAAGCTGATGGATTTTAGCGAACAGATCGCCCAGTACATGGTATCCGGTCTTGCTACAGGTGCGATTTACGCACTGATAGGGATCGGTTTTGCCATTATTTACAACTCCACCGAGATCATCAACTTCGCCCAGGGGGAGTTCGTCATGCTCGGGGGGATGTTTACACTCTTTTTTCTGAATGTGGCGAAGATGCCGCTGCCGCTGGCCATCCTGCTGGCCGTAGCCGCTGGGACAATGGTCGGGATACTCTTCGAGCGCCTGGCGATAAGACCACTCAAAAATCCGACTCCTCTGGCACTGGTCATAATTACCATCGGCGGCAGTATACTCATCCGCGGCATAACCATGCTGGTCGGTGGGAAGGACACCCATGCGATCCCCCCCTTTTCCGGCAGTGAGCCGATCGAGATAGGCTCTGCTACCTTGCTTCCGCAGCACCTCTGGATCTTTGCCCTCACTCTTTTAGCGATCATCCTTAACAAGGTTTTCTTCCAGTACAGCATCACCGGAAAGGCGATGCGGGCCTGTGCCGCCAACAAGCGAGCCGCCGGTCTCGTCGGTATCGACGTCAAACGGATGGTACTCTTTTCGTTCATGATCAGTGCTGCTCTGGGGTCACTTGCCGGCATCATCGTCGCCCCGCTCACCATGACATCCTATGACGTTGGGGTCATGCTGGGTCTCAAGGGTTTCTGTGCGGCGATCATCGGTGGCATGAGCGGTGGACTGGGGACGGTTCTGGGAGGGCTCCTTCTGGGAACTCTGGAATCACTGGGAGCTGGGTTGATATCTTCAGGCTACAAGGATGCTATAGCGTTCATTATCCTGCTCCTTATCCTGTTCATCCGCCCCCAGGGGCTCTTTACAAAGGCTGCGACGGACCGGGTATGAGATCGGCAACTAAACGCGAACTCCTGAAATACCTCGTTCTGGTCATCACCGTTGCTGTTGTCCCGGCTCTGTTTCATGGCGGCTACCTGATGAACGTTATGGTTTTCGTCGGCATCCACACCATGCTGGCAGTGGCTCTCAACCTGCTTCTGGGCTATGCAGGCCAGATATCACTGGGCCAAGCGGGTTTCTTTGGACTCGGCGCCTATCTTTCCGGCATCCTTACCACCATGTTCAATCTGAACCCCTGGCTGGCGATGTTTGTCTCGGCATCTGTAGTAGCTACCATCGCCTTCGGAATTGGTTTCCCAGTGCTCAAGCTCAAGGGGCACTACCTGGCTATGGCCACCCTTGGCCTCGGCATAATCATGTACATCGTGTTCAATGAGGCGGTCGAATATACCGGAGGACCGTCAGGGCTCTCCGGTATTCCCAACCTCAGTATCGGCGGTTTTGTCTTTGATAATGACGTCAAAAACTTCTACCTGATCTGGGGCTTCACCCTTGTGGTCATGCTTCTCTCACTCAACCTGGTACACTCACGCATTGGTCGGGCGCTTCGCGCCATACACGATTCAGAGGTGGCTGCCAAGGTCATGGGGGTTAATGCACGGCTTCTCAAGGTTCAGGTCTTTGCGCTTTCTGCCTGCATCTCGGCCATCGCCGGCAGCCTTTATGCGCACACCATGACCTTTGTGGCACCATCATCCTTCGGGTTCAATTTTTCTATCGAGCTTGTGACGATGGTTATCATCGGAGGCCTGGCGAGCATCTACGGTTCCTTGCTGGGAGCTGCACTACTGACGCTTCTTCCCGAGATCCTCCGTGCCTTCCAGGACTATGACATCGTAGTGTATGGTCTCCTGCTGGTGGTCATGACCATGTTCATGCCCGGCGGTCTCGTGAAAGGTATTCCCGCACTATTCGGCAGGCTTCGACGGCGCAGCGCCTCAGAGCCTGGAAGCGGTGAAACCAATGCTTGATATTCGGGGAGTTACGCAACGCTTCGGTGGGGTGACGGCCCTGGAGGATATCTCCTTAGAGATCACTCCTGGAGAGATTACCGGAGTCATTGGGCCAAACGGGGCCGGGAAGACAACACTGTTCAATATCATATCGGGCATCTACTCTCAGACCACCGGGACCATTACCTTTGATGGCAGGGATGTTTCCGGCTTCTCATCCGAAAGGCTCGCTGTTCTGGGGATTGTCAGGACCTTCCAGAACGTCGAACTGTTCGGGAAGATGACGGTTCTTGAAAACGCAATGGTCGGCCTCCACACCAGAAGCAGCTGCGGATTGATATCGTGCATGCTCAAGACTCCCGGCCACCTGGCTGAAGAACGAAGAATCCGTGAAAAAGCTCTTCATTGGCTTGATTACACCGGTATAACGGATCTTGCAGAGATAACTGCAGGCAACCTCCCGTTCGGCAAGTGCCGGATGTTGGAGATCGCCCGTGCGCTGGCCCTTGAGCCCCGCATCATCCTTATGGACGAGCCGGCAGCCGGTCTTAATAACAGAGAGTCCCAGGAGCTTGCCCTGCTGATCAGGAAGATCCGCGACATGGGGGTAACCGTGGTATTGGTTGAGCATGACATGGAGCTGGTGATGGATATCTGTGATTCCATCGTTGTGCTGAACCTCGGCAGATTGCTTGCTCAGGGCACTCCGCGGGAGATACAGGAAAACCCGCAGGTGATAGCAGCGTATCTTGGTGAAGGGTAGAATTGACGTGCTTAAGGTAAAGAACGTAAATACCTACTATGGCAAGGTCCACGCGCTGAAGAACGTCTCTATTCATCTCAAGGAACGGGAGATCACTGCGCTGATCGGCGCCAACGGCGCCGGCAAGACCACTATCCTTAACACCCTCTCCGGTGTGACTCCGCCCGCGAGTGGCGAGATTCTGTTTGCAGGCTCATCGATTACCGGTCTGGAACCGGACCGGATCGTTCGCCTTGGGGTCTCCCAGGTTCCCGAGGGGCGGCAGGTATTCAAGGGGCTTACGGTTGCCGATAACCTCGAACTGGGGGCCTATCTGCGCTATCGGAACAGGGGTGACAGGGCAGAGATCCGCAGCGACATGGACCATATCTACGAACTCTTCCCGCGTCTGCTCGAACGGCGCAAGCAGATGGCCGGAACCTTGTCCGGAGGAGAACAGCAGATGCTCTCCATCGGACGTGCACTCATGGCCCGTCCCAGGCTGCTGCTACTCGACGAGCCTTCAATGGGCCTGGCCCCGCTGGTGGTCCAGGAGATTTTCGCTGTTATCGAGCAGCTCCGCAGTCGGGAAGGGACGACAATCCTGCTCGTCGAACAGAATGCCAAGGCCGCTCTCCGCATGGCCGATCGTGCCTATGTACTTGAAACCGGCAGAGTGATACTTGAAGGACCGTCGTCTGAGCTTCTGGAGAACAGGGAAGTTCAGCGGGCGTATCTGGGCAAGGAAAAGAAAGATATTTGGGAACGATAAAATATCGAAGAGGTTAATGTTTATGGAGATATGGGATCCCGAGCATGAATGCATGCCTCGCGATGAGGTCGAACAGCTCCAGCAGGAGCGGCTGCAGGCAACCCTTCACCGGGCATACAAGAATGTAACCTGCTACCGTAACAAGTTCAACGAGGCAGGGGTTGATCCTGACGATGTCCGGACGCTGTCGGATCTCTCAAGGCTTCCGTTTACCTCAAAAGAGGACCTGCGACTGAACTACCCGTACGGAATGTTTGCCGTTCCGCTTCGCGAGGTAGTAAGGATACATTCATCCTCCGGCACAACCGGAAAGCCGACCGTGGTCGGTTACACAAAAAACGACATTAGGACCTGGTCGAACCTGGTAGCCCGATTTATGACTGCTGCAGGCGTGACGCACGACGATGTGGTGCAGGTTGCCTTCGGATACGGGATGTTCACCGGAGCCTTCGGTCTTCACTACGGTGCAGAGGCTATAGGTGCCTCAGTCATCCCGATGGGTGGCGGCAACACCGAGAAGCAGATCATGATCATGCAGGACTACAAGTCAACGGTTCTGGTCTGTACCCCCAGTTATGCCATTACCCTTGCCGACAGGATGGAGAAGCTCGGCATAGATCCGAAGGGGCTCTCACTCAAGGTCGGCCTTTTCGGTGGCGAGCCATGGTCAGAGGCGATGCGCGCAGAGATCGAGGCGAGGCTCAGCATTAGCGCAACCGACAACTACGGACTCTCCGAGATAATCGGTCCCGGCGTTGCCGGTGAATGCCAGCACAAGTGCGGAATGCATATTTTCGAGGATGCCTTCATCCCCGAGATCATCGACCCGGAGAGCTGTGAGGTGCTGCCTCCCGGAAGCGTAGGGGAACTTGTCCTTACAACCCTTACCAAAGAGGCCTTCCCGATGATCCGTTACCGGACAAGGGATATAACCAGCCTTGTATATGATAGATGCGAATGCGGCCGTACCATGGTCAGGATGATGAAGACCATGGGGAGGAGTGACGACATGCTGATCATCAAGGGGGTCAATGTCTATCCTTCGCAGATCGAAGAAGTTCTTGTTGCCATAGAAGGTTGCGAGCCTCACTATCAGCTGGTTGTCGAGCGGAAAGGGGCGCTCGATGTGATGGAGGTTCAGATAGAGGTTACCGAGAACATCTTCTTTGACGAGATGAAAATGCAGCGCGCTTTTCTTGAAAAGGTCGAGAAGCGGATAGAGTCGGTGATAGGCGTCGGCGTCACCGTCAAACTGGTGGAGCCTAACAGTTTTCCCCGCTATGAGGGGAAGGCCACGAGGGTGATTGACAACAGGAGGCAGTGAGAGCAAGCGTGTCATAATGCCCTGGTCTGCTTCTGGAGATATGAGTTGACTTTCAGGCAGCTGTCAGGCTAAATAAACAGCTTGATTTATTGTAAGACGTCACATTTCATGAACTTTATCTTCTGTCGGTTGGTGACGATATTTGTAATATAACTGCTTAATTTAAATAGATATGCGACATAAGTAAATCCAATCAGGAGAGAACGAAAGATGCAGATTACCGTTGAAGAGTTAACCCCAGTAAAGAAGAAGATCAATTTCGAGATCCCGGCTGAACGTGTATCCAGCGAGATTGAGAAGGTTTATGAGAAGATACGAAAAGGTGCCGCGATAAAGGGATTCAGGAAGGGCAAGGCTCCTCAGGCGCATATTGAGAAGCATTATTGTGATGTTATGGCTGATGATGTCCTGCGCAATCTCTTTAATGAGACCTATTTCAAGGCTCTGGGTGATCACAAGGTAGTACCGGTTTCCCATCCGCTGCTTGAAAGCGATGATGTGGTCCGTGGGCAGGCATTGAAGTTTTCGGCAACAGTTGACGTGATGCCGGAAGTAGCGAATGTCGAGTATAAGGGGTTGAAAGTTGTCAGGGAGAAGTATTTGGCCGACCCGGCAAAGGTAGAGGAGCGTATCCAACAGATTCGTGAGAACATGGCTGAATATTCACCTGCGGAAGCCGGTTATACGGTAGCCCAGGGGGACATGGTTATCATGGATTTCACCGGCCTCCTTGACGGCGTGCCGTTCGAAGGTGGTCATGGCGAGGACCACCAACTCCTCATCGGATCCGGAAACTTCATCCCCGGCTTTGAGGAGCAGCTCATAGGTTTGACGGCAGGGACCGACAAGGATATCACCGTGACCTTCCCGGCTGAGTATCACTCAACGGAGCTGGCCGGTCAAGAGGCAACCTTTGCCATCCGGCTCAAGGAGATAAAAAACCGGGTTCTCCCGGAACTCGATGACGATTTTGCCAAGGAGATGGGTGAATTCGATACCATGGTGGAGTTGCGAGCAAAACTGGCTGAAACCATTGAGAAACAGGAGAAGGAGCGTATCGAGTCAGAGCTACGCGAACAGATTGTAAAGGCCCTGGTGGAGCGAAACCCGTTGGAGGTACCTGCGTCGCTTGTCGACAGGCAGATAGAGCATATGCTTGAAAGTGCCAAAAAGCGTCTGTCGTCACAGAGACTCACCCTTGAGATGATGGGGATGGACGAAGAGAAATACAAGTCGGAGTTCCGTGACGTTGGTGAGCATAAGGTCAAGAGCTCGCTCATCCTGAGCGCACTTGCGAGGCAGGAGGAGGTAAAGGTCGAAGAGTCGGATATTGAAGAGCAGCTGAAAAAAATCGCTGAAGAAAATGGCCAGAACTTCGATAAACTTAAGGAATTCTACACGAATAACGAACAGGCTCATGAAACCATAGTAGACTACCTCATCGACGAAAAAGTGTTTTCATTCCTGATCGCCAATATAGAGATCACCGAAACCGTCCCGGCGGTCTGATACAGTGACTGTCCATTAACAAGAGAAACAGGAGTGATACATGTTTGTACCGGTAGTCGTGGAACAGACCGGAAGAGGTGAACGTTCCTACGATATATATTCCCGACTTCTCAAGGATCGAATCATCTTCCTTGGCGGGCAGATTGACGATCATATTTCAAATCTGGTCATTGCACAGCTTCTTTTCCTTGAAGCGGAAGACCCGGACAAGGACATCCATCTCTACATCAACTCTCCGGGTGGGGTCGTTACTTCGGGACTTGCCATCTACGACACCATGCAGTACATAAAGCCGCATGTCGCGACTATCTGTGTTGGTCAGGCAGCCTCCATGGCGGCGCTTCTGCTCTGTGCAGGCGAGAAGGGTAAACGCTACAGCCTCAACAACTCACGTATTATGATTCACCAGCCCCTTGGGGGGTTTCAGGGTCAGGCCACCGATATCCAGATCCAGGCACAGGAGATTCTCCGGCTTAAACATCGGCTCAGCGAGATGATTGCATCCCATACTGGGCAAACGCTGGAGAAGGTTCAGTCAGATACCGAGCGCGATTACTTTATGTCCGGAGAAGAGGCCTGCAACTATGGTATTATTGATTCCATAATGAGCAGAAACATCCTCGGAGGTGCCAAGTGAGTAGAAGAGACGACAGGACCGAGAACCTGATTTGCTCGTTTTGCGGCAAGAGTCAGGATGAGGTGAAGAAGCTCATTGCAGGTCCGACGGTATACATCTGCGACGAGTGCATCGAGCTCTGTAACGACATCATTGCCGAGGAGTCAAAGCTCGAAGAGGCAATGAGCCCGGATGTTCGCAACCTCCCAAAGCCTCACGAGATCAAGGATGTCCTCGATGAATACGTAGTTGGCCAGGACCGTGCCAAGAAGACCCTTGCAGTGGCGGTTTACAACCACTACAAGCGGGTTGAGGCAATGGGGAAGCCGTCCGATGTTGAGATGCAGAAGAGCAACATCCTTCTGCTCGGACCTACCGGTTCGGGCAAGACACTTCTGGCCCAGACCCTTGCCCGTATCCTCAAGGTTCCCTTTGCCATGGCCGATGCCACCAACCTCACCGAGGCAGGCTACGTAGGGGAGGATGTTGAGAACATCATCCTGAACCTGCTCCAGGCATCGGATTACGACGTGGAGAAGGCGCAGAAAGGGATCATATACATCGACGAGATCGACAAGATCGCCCGTAAGTCCGATTCCCCTTCGATTACCCGAGATGTCTCCGGAGAGGGGGTACAGCAGGCGCTCCTGAAAATCATCGAAGGTACCATCGCAAGCGTACCTCCAAAGGGTGGTCGCAAGCATCCTCAACAGGAGTTCCTCAAGGTCGATACCACCAATATCCTCTTTATCTGTGGTGGAGCCTTTGCAGGCCTGGACAACATTCTTCAGCAGCGGATCGGGGTAAAGACCCTCGGTTTCGGTGCAGAGGTAAAGAAAAGGACAGAAAAGAAAAGCGGCGAACTGCTGGCTGAGGTGACGCCTGAAGACCTGCTCAAGTTTGGTTTCATCCCGGAGTTCGTTGGCCGCCTTCCGGTTCTGGCAACCCTGTCAGAGTTGAACGAGGAAGCAATGGTTCAGATACTGAAGGAGCCGAAGAACGCCCTTGTGAAACAGTACCAGAAGCTCTTCGAGATGGAGCATGTCAAACTCAAATTCACCGATGGTTCACTGGTA
>JAYSLX010000030.1:0-6855 GCA_043725245.1 Geobacteraceae bacterium
TGGGGATTGCTCTGGCTGAGCATCTCGTTGAGTTCTGCGGCTAACGGATTCATGCGGGTCTCCTTGTTATGGGTATTGTGAGGAAAACTTGCTGAGAAGCGCTTGTTTGACGATTGGCGGCACCAACCCGTCAACCGGTCCGTTCAATGAGCTGACCTCTTTTACGATGGAAGAAGAGAGATAGCTGTACTGGACCGAAGTCATCATGAACAGGGTCTCAACCTCCTGCGAGATGCTGCGGTTCATCTGTGCGATCTGGAATTCGTATTCAAAGTCTGAAACTGCCCGCAGGCCTCTGATGATTACTGCGGCGTGCTGAGAGAGGACGTAGTCTATCAGAAGGCCGTCAAATGTGTCAACTTTTGCCAGGGGATTCCCTTCAAGGACTTTGCTTATAAGCTCTACACGTTCTTCTATTGTAAAAAGGGCATTTTTAGTAGAATTCTTGGCTACTGCAACGATGACATTGTCAAAAAACTTCAGCCCCCGGTTTATGATGTCAAGGTGGCCGTAGGTAATGGGGTCGAAGGAGCCTGGATAAACTGCGATTTTCCTGGACATGGAGTGACCTCGATCAGTTGGATGAATAGAATACCAGGGCTGTATCGCCGTAGGTTCGCCGGTCTATCTGTTTGAGCTCCCCCTCGGATTGTGGCAGATCTTCGCGTGAAGATGTTTCGATAACTACAAGAGCTCCATTGGCCAGAACGGGTAGTGAGGCTAACTGGCGGAGCAGGAGTTGAGCAAACCCCTTACTGTAAGGGGGATCAGCGAAAACCAGGTTGAATGTACGTCCCTGGATTGCCATCTGGGCAAGGGCTGTTGCGGCATCGGCGATCAGCACCTCAGAGGCTCCGGCAAATCCGGTTGAATCCAGATTTGTCTTTATAAGAGCTGCAGAGCTACGCTGGTTGTCGATGAAAACAGCTTTTACTGCGCCACGGCTCAGTGACTCGATGCCGAGACTGCCTGTTCCGGCAAAAATGTCTAGTACGTTAAAGCCGGTGATGTCGCCGCAGAGTGATCCGATGATGCTGAAAAGCGCCTCTTTTGTTCGGTCAGAGGTGGGTCTGACTCGACGATCATGAGGTGGAACAAGGATCCGCCCTTTTGCTGTTCCACTTATGACACGCATCAGACGTTCAAGGATTTTGAAAGTCTTGTTGCACTTCCATCGGCATGGAAGGCCTTCAGGAACTCCCGAGCCTCACGGTATGCCATTTCCTGGATCTGCTTCACATTTTCCTGGGGGATTGCGTCAATTTCCGACTTGAAGATGCCGGTCGCATATTTTATATCTTTTTCATTTTCACGCGACCATCCCCGCATGGCATCCATAAGATCAAGCGGCAGCCCGGCATGGGCCACGTTCTGCCAGAGGGTTCCAATGTTACCCTTGCGGATACCGTATTCTGCAAGCCTGCCCACTATTCTGAGCGGCGTGCCGGTAATGCCGTGCTGTACCAGTCCGGCGAGCCCGTGTTCGCGTGCAACCTTGAAAATTTCTCCTGTGCGAACCAGGTCTATCCGTACAGCCTGACCATCAAGGTAGTTTCCGCTTTTTGAGCCGTTGTCGATGGCTAACAGCTGCGGATGGATACCACGCTCCGCCAGTCCTGACAGGAATTCACGTGCTTCGGCAACTTCGGTAAGGTTTGACTCGTTACCTACTTGCTTTACTTCACCAAGCTCAACCTCAAGGCCGCATCCAGCCGCCTGTAACTGCTCTGCCAGCGTAGCTGTAATGGAAATGTTGTATGAAAGCGGGGAGAATGAGGCGTCGAGTGCAAAGGAGGTGAAGCCGGCAGACAACTGAGCCTCTATTAACTCTCTGGCGGCAGTGAGCTCTTCTCCTGAGGTGTCGAGCACAGTTACATGATCGGCGTGTATGATAAAAGGCTTGGAGAACCGGTGTGCCTCGGCATACTCCAGAAGTTTGGTGCAGAAGCTTTCAGGCGTTTGTCCGGTGTATCCGCCGTCCAATCCACCTTCGGTTTTGGTCAGCTCGAAGGCGACAATCGCGTCCAATTCCTCAGCAGCCTTCATGATTCCGGGTATAACGTGCGGGATGCGAGGATTGCAGCCCAAGATTATCAGCTGTTCATGCTGAAGCCCGAGAAAGACGTCGCGTCCGGAGAGCGGACAAACCGTGCTGGCTGATCCAAGGCGAGTGCGGAGGTTTTCAGGTATCCTGGATTGAAGGTTTTTTTGCATTGCTCGTTTACTCGCGTGTCAAGTGGGTAAGGAAGAGTTCATTAATCTACCACCACAAATGAATGGCGTCAAGAAGTAACCAATTTCACTACAGGCAAGAAGGTATATGGGTATTCAGTCTCTAAACCCTCTCATAAGGCTCGAAAAGGCGCTTGAACTCATCAAGTGCAAAACGATCGGTCATGCCGGCAATATAATCGCAGATGACCCGTTCGCGCCCAACAGACTCCATCTTCCTGATGTATTTCTGGGGCAGCAGGGTGGGATGCTTAACATAGGTGTCGAACAGCATTATCAGATACCTCTCCGCCTTGACACGCATCCTTTCCACCTTGTAGTGACGGTAAAGGTTTTCATAAAGAAAGCGCTTGAGTTGACGGTTCTTCTCTGCAAGCTGGGGACTCAACGCAACTACCTGCCGGTTTACTCTGCGAAGATCTTCATTGGTCCTGATATTGAAGGAAGAGAGGTTGTTCAGGGTAGTGTATGTCAGGTCGTTGATAAAGGAGCCGATAAGGGCGCTGATCGTCTGGCATTTGGCACGCTCCTCATCCAGGCCTGGATAACGGGCTGTGACTGACACGAACATCTCCTGCCAGAGGTCGATATGTCTGAGCTGTTGAAGCGAGAGGTAACCGGATTTGAGGCCATCGTCGATGTCGTGATTATTATAGGCGATCTCGTCGGCAAAGTTTATTATCTGTGCCTCGATAGTTGGCACCACACCAGGGATAAATTCATTTATGATCCCGACAGGCCGGTCATAGGGTGATGAATGCTTTATTATGCCTTCTCGCACCTCCCAGGAGAGGTTGAGTCCATTGAAACCAGGGTAGCGCTCCTCCAGTTCGTCAACAACTCTTAGCGACTGAAGGTTGTGCTCGAAGCCGCCGTAATCCTCCATCAGCCGATTAAGAACCTCCTCGCCGGTATGACCGAAAGGGGTGTGTCCCAGGTCGTGTGCAAGGGCCATTGCCTCTGTCAGTTCCTCATTGAGCTTTAGGCGCCGGGCAATGGCCTTGGCTATCTGGGCAACTTCAAGGGAGTGGGTCAGACGTGTCCGATAGTAATCCCCTTCGTGGTTGACAAAGACCTGGGTCTTATACTCCAGGCGTCGAAAGGCGGCAGAGTGGATAATCCTGTCACGGTCGCGCTCGAAGGCAGGACGCGCATCGCGGAGTTCCTCGTGGTGTCTTCTCCCGCGTGACTCTGAGCTTCGCGCAGCATAGCCGGCCAAGTCGGGGCGTTCCTGGGGCGCATCGATTAAAGGCTCAATGTCTGGCATCTCAGCTTTTATCCCTTCTGCACCTTCTTGGATGGCTTCATGTCTGCAACCGGGAGTTCCAGTTTAGGTTCGTCTCCCCGACGGTATAGTAGTATGGTCCGTCCCAGAACCTGTGCAATCTCTGCATCACACTCCTTTGCCAGGAGGTCTGCAACCTCGTTTCGCTCAAGCTGGCAGCTCTCCAGGAGTTTCACCTTGATAAGTTCATGGGCCTCCAGTGCAGCTCGGGTCTCTTTTGCAAGTGCTTCACTTACCTCGCTTTTGCCCACCATTATCACCGGCTTGAGGCTGTGCCCCAGTGCCCTGAGAAATCGCTTCTGTTTGCCTGTCAGCATTTAATAAATCCTTTCCAACATAAAGTCTTGAGACATTATCACGAGATTTGAATCAAGGCAAGATAAGGTAGCTTGCTACTGATCTGACTTTCTATTACAATCTGCTCACTTTTAAGGAGGGTTCTTTTACAGTATTTCGGAACAATCGTCTTTACAGGGGAGGCATTAATGGCAAAATCTGCTCAAGTCACCTACGAAAAAGGCAATCTATATGACCTTGCTATTTCTGATGTTCAGCCGGACCCGGAACAGCCGCGCAAGTATTTTGATGAACAGGCATTGAGTGAGCTTAAGGCTTCTATCGAGAAACATGGTGTGCTGCAACCGGTCCTTGTGCGTCAAGGGGCGGATGGAGGATTGCTGCTGGTTTCCGGTGAAAGGCGCTATCAGGCTTCAAAGCTTGCAGGTTGCCAGACCATTCCGGCAGTTTTTACCGATGGTGAACCGGCGGAGATTTCCATTGTGGAGAATCTGCTGCGGGAGAACCTGACCGCCATAGAAGAAGCAGAGGCCATTGACCGACTGAAGACGCAACACAATTATCTGCTGAGTGATCTGGCCACTGCACTGGGGAAGTCCGATTCGACACTATCCGAAATTCTCTCACTCAATAAACTGCCGGATGACGTGAAGAACGATTGCCGCAATGATCCCAAAACAGCACGTGGCATACTGGCGGAAATAGCCAAAAAGAAAGATGCTGCAACAATGACTGCCCTGTACACCAAATACAAGGAAAGCGGTTTGACACGCGGAGAAATTCGGAAGAAACCGAGTAAACCAAAACCAACTGGTGCCCCGGTAGATCTCTCGTTTGTCAGCTCATGTGCAGAGAAGATAGACAGTCTTGACTTTGCAATGTTGGACCAGTCGCAAAAGGAGTTATTAATGGTGGAACTGACAAAATTACGCGGTTCTGCATATCAAAAGCTAAAGTTATTGAAGGGTTAAGTGGAATTCCGGCATGCCGGAATTGGTGGTGGTTGAATCTTGTTTATAGTGCTGGATATTTTTAATGTTCATAGGCTAAATATTCCGTTTTGGTAGATCACCGGTTCACACACGCGCGTGAACCGGTCAACAACGAGTTATCCAGAGAAAGGAAGAAAATTATGTTGTTTCGTGAGAAAAAGTCGGCACTCGTTCGTTTATCTGACTGCATTAAACTCGGCATCGGTAACTGCTTTGATACGACGAATGACATTATTGCCCTTCACGTAAAACATAAAGATACATTTCAGAAATCGAGAATGATCGCGAAAGATATTTTGGAGGACAGAATACCCACTGAAGAGGGGGAGAAGCAACTACTCGAACTGAATAAGAAGATTTCCGAGGAGGATGCAAGGCGTGGTGTGTATCTACAGGGTCGTTTACATTCAGAGAGCCTCTCCGTTCTACTGCACTGCTGCTTTGCGCTAGAATCGTACGTTAACTCCTTAGGATTTCATCTGCTACAAGAAAAGGATTTCCTTGGACTATTTCAAGCCGGGCATGAAGCAACAGCAGAAGTGCTTATTGCAGCAATTGAGAAGATGAGCACCCTTACAAAATGGGAGACCCTGGGAAAACTTAAGAAAGGCAAAGGATTTAATAGATCAACAAGCCCTTTTCAAGACCTCAAAATTCTATTCAATTATCGAAATGACATAGCCCATGACAAGGTAGTTGATTATTCAGAAGATAGAGAGAACAAGCGATACAACAATAAACTTCCTGACCCTGTATTTGGGTTTCTATCACTTAAACATGTTGTTTTCGCAGCAGACGCATACTGGGGAATGATTGCTGAGATTCATAACATACTGGGTACTGACATGAATGAATTCCATAAACATTACAACCTTACCCCCTGGTTTAACGACAAATTTGAACAAGAAGCAAGATATGCCAGTGAGTCATACGACAAAGTAACCGAATAAAGGATAACAATCGGGTGCTGCTGTTTCCGCTTCGCTTCACAGCAGACCCTCAAGCCGTTAAACAGTGTGACAGGAAACGCAAGTCTAACCACTACAAAGGTCAGAAGACACCATTAGATAAGGAGTTTTCATGGAGCCCGTGGAAGTTACCAAAAGACTTAGAGAAGAAGGTTATATTGCGAGACAAAACCAAAGCTCACAATCCTTAGACGTGAATCTCGGAGGGCCGAGGTCGGAAATAAACAGAAACGATTTTAAGGGACTGATCGTAATAAATGAAGAAACCATATTTGGAACGCAGCAAGTGACAGAAATTTTAGAGTTTCGTAACTTGCTAATGCAGGAAAAAGAAGGGAAATGGGTACCACGTAAAAACGTTCCCCCGTCCCCTAAAGGGAAAGACGGTTGTGTGAGTGTAAGTATAAGCCAGGATGAACAATTTATTTCCTGCAAGATCGGCGAAGACCTTATCCGTCTCTATGGAAAGAAGCAACAGATTAATTTTAACAAAGGACAGTATGATTGGAAGGACATAGAGGTTTTTATTGAAACAATTAGTGATATGAAAATTGGATCTCAACATGAGAGACTACTACGGGCGGAAGAAGCGGATTTGACTCTTCCGGATGAAAGCGGAGGTTACAGGACGTACTGGACGGCGTTCGGTGATTTCCTTGTGCAGCGTGACAGATTTCTACGGCCGACCGCTCCAAGGCAAGAGAACTGGATGGGGTTCTCGGTTGGCCGTGGCATCATGTTGTACGCGATAGTCACTAAACGTTCGAAGATGTACCGGGTGGACCTTGTAATTCAACGCAGTGATGCAAAAGACCTGCTACAGAAACTGATGTTGAATCGCCATGAAATCGAGGCAGAGATGGGTGAAGCGTTGAGTTGGGAAGAGCGTGACGGTGATATCGCGACCCATGTGATTCTGATGCATCCTTTTGACTTCTACAGCTACCAAGACCGTAACGTCCAGTTCCAGTGGTTCGCCGAGACCCTAGGAGTCTGTCGGGCTTTACATCATCAAGTCCGGCATATCCGTTGTTTTGGTTGTTAGTGTAACGCATTAATATTGTTGATGTAGCTGCTGTTT
>JAYSLX010000031.1:0-14993 GCA_043725245.1 Geobacteraceae bacterium
CGGCAATCTGTTCATCAACGGCAAGCAAATCCAAAACACGGCCTCGCGTGATCCATTGGAAATTCCGTGGAAGAAAAAAGGGGCCGATTTAGTTTTCGAATGCACCGGATCTTTCACCGATTACGAAGGCGCTTCGAAACATTTGGCCTCAGGCGCGAAGCGCGTGATTGTTTCCGCCCCGGTAAAAGATGCCGATAAAATTCGCACCTTCGTGTACGGCATTAACCACGAGACTTACAATCCTGAAAAAGACGTAGTGGTTTCCAACGCCTCATGCACCACAAATTGTTTGGCTCCCTTGGTAAAAGTGCTTCACGACAATTTCAAGGTAACTCGCGGTTTAATGACCACCATTCACTCCTACACCAACGACCAGAACATCCTCGATCTCCCCCACAAGGATCTGCGCCGCGCGCGTGCTGCCGCAATGTCGATGATCCCTACATCAACCGGCGCTGCCAAAGCCGTCTCTCTGGTTCTACCGGAACTCAAAGGCAAACTGGACGGCATGGCCGTCAGAGTCCCGACCCCGAACGTATCCGTGGTCGACCTGGTTGCCAACCTCAAGAAAAAAACCGATAGAGACAAGGTGAACGACGCTCTGAAAAAGGCTTCGAAAGGCCCTCTCAAGGGAATTCTCGGCTTTGAGGAGCAACTACTGGTCTCCATTGATTTCAACGGAAACCCGCTCTCATCCATTGTAGATGCCGACAGCACCAAAGTTATTGATGGCACCATGGTAAAGGTTCTCTCCTGGTACGACAACGAGTGCGGATTCTCACAGAGGGTCGTTGACCTCTTCAAGCTCATCGGCAAATAATCCATAGACAACGAAAGCCAAGAGGGAGAGAAATCTCCCTCTTTTTTTTGACACATGCCCTGAAAGGACAAGATCATGCCAATTAGATATATCGACGAACTAGCCGACCTCAAGGGGAAAAGGGTTTTTATCCGCGTCGACTTCAACGTCCCCCAGGACGACAAGGGTGAGATCACCGAAGACACCAGGATCAGCGCAGCAGTCCCAACCATAAGATACGCCGTTGACAAGGGAGCCAAGGTGGTTCTCGCTTCTCACCTGGGCCGCCCCAAGGGAGAAAAGAAACCCAAGTACACCATGGCACCTGCTACCAAGCGCCTCTCGGAACTGCTCGGTGTAAAGGTCAAGCAGGCTTCTGACTGTTTCGGTGATGATGTTACAGATATGATCGCTGCTATGAAGCCGGGTGAAGTGATCATGCTTGAGAACGTCAGGTTCTATCCGGGAGAAGAGAAGAACGACATCGATTTTGCCAGGAAGCTCGCAAACGGATGCGAGATCTACATAAACGATGCCTTTGCCGTTTCCCACCGCGCTCATGCCTCGGTTGAGGCGATTACAGGCTGCATACCGGTCATTGCTGCCGGCTTCCTGATGAAGGACGAGATGACCTATTTCGACAAGTCGATGAGCAACCCGGTGCGGCCCCTTGCAGCGGTGCTGGGTGGTGCCAAGGTCTCCGGCAAACTGGAGGTCTTGGAAACCCTCATCAACAAGGTCGATATCATCGTTGTCGGCGGCGGCATGGCCTTCACCTTCCTAAAGGCGATGGGGTACGACATCGGTAAATCGCTGGTTGAGGACGAACTCTTGTCGACTGCCAAGAAGGTGATGGACAAGGCAAAAAAGAAAGGGGTCAGGTTCTACCTTCCAGTGGACTGCGTTGTGGCAGACAAGTTTGAGGCCCATGCAGTCAATATGATTACAACAGTTCAGGACATCCCCAAAGAGTGGATGGCTCTGGATATCGGACCTGCCTCGGCACTCCTCTTTACCGAGGCCCTGCGAAGCGCCAAGACGATCATCTGGAATGGCCCGATGGGGGTTTTTGAGATGGATGCTTTTGCACGAGGCACTTATGCAGTTGCCGAAGCAATAGGCAACGCCTTTGCCACCACCATAATCGGAGGCGGCGACACAGACTCGGCAGTCCGTAAGGCCGGAGTAGATTCCAAGGTAAGCTACATCTCTACCGGCGGCGGCGCCTTTCTGGAGTTACTGGAGGGAAAGATCCTGCCCGGAGTTAAAGCACTGGAAGCAAAGAAGAAATAGCTGCCTATAAACTGAACGGTTCAATCTCATATACTTTGTGGAGGCAACATGCGTACACCGGTCATTGCAGGCAACTGGAAACTGTTCAAGACATCCCGGGAGGCGGGAGAACTGGTCAACGGGCTGATACCGCTGATAAAAGACGCAAAGGGTGTTGAAATAGTTATAGCGCCAGTATTCACAGTACTGGGGAAGGTAAAGGAGTTGCTCTCAGGCACCGCGATACACCTGGCTGCACAGAACTGCTACTGGGAGGAAGAAGGGGCCTTTACCGGAGAGGTATCGCCTAAGATGCTCCTGGATGTCGGTTGCAGCCACGTCATTATCGGACACTCTGAACGTCGCCAGTACTTCGGAGAGACTGATGAAATGGTAAACAGAAAGACAAAGTCGGCACTCTCTTCCGGCTTGATTGCCATCGTCTGTGTTGGAGAAACACTTGCCGAACGCGAGACAGACAGAACGCATGACATCCTCAAGCGACAACTCAGTGGAGCTCTGTCCGGAATCGATGCAGCAGAAATCGGGGCGATCATCATAGCCTACGAACCGGTCTGGGCCATCGGCACCGGAAAAACGGCAACCGACGAACAGGCGCAGGATGCCCACACATTCATCAGGAATAACCTTGCTGAGCTCTACGATCAAACAACAGCTGATACAATAAGGATACTCTACGGTGGCAGCGTAAAACCGGAAAACGTCAAGGGGCTCATGACCCAAACCGACATAGACGGTGCCCTTGTGGGAGGCGCAAGCCTTAAGGCCGACTCTTTCGCTGCTATCGTCAATTTCGGGAGATGATAAACAAAGGTTCTTTCCTTTTCCAGCTGGATCTGTTATATAAATCCAGATTTATAATCTGGAGGCATTCAACATGACATTTTTTCTTATATTCCTGCATATCCTTGTCAGCATAGCCCTTATCGCCATTGTTCTGCTTCAATCAGGCAAGGGTGCTGAAATGGGTGCTTCATTCGGTGCAAGCGGCAGCCAGTCGGTATTCGGCGCCGGAGGTGGCAACACCTTCATGAGCAAGCTGACTACAGGAGCAGCGATCATATTCATGCTGACCTCGCTTACCCTTGCCTACCGCTCAGGACATACCGGCACCTCCTCAATCATGTCAGGCAAAGGCGCTCAAAAGCCTGTCCAGACCCAGAAAGCTGCCCAGCCTTCTCCTGCAGCACCGCAGCAGGCTGCACCTCCTACGCAAGCGCCGACACCAGCGCCTGCACAGAAGTAGCAATCCGTAGATTATGGCTTGACATCGGCAATAAATAAATGTTAAAAGACAGCTCGTTTGTTGCTTAGTTTTACAGAAATCCTCTTTGCACTCTTTGGTGCAAACATATATGCGGTGGTGGCGGAATTGGTAGACGCACCAGCTTGAGGGGCTGGCGGGGGCAACCCTGTGATGGTTCGAGTCCATTCCACCGCACCAATAGAAGAAAACTCCAGTAATTACAAGAGTTTTTGAGAACAAAAAGGCAGATTCGACTATTTGGGATACCGTTTGGGTATCAGTCGGAGTCTGCCTTTTGTCGTTCAAAGCCCCCAATATTATTTTCCATAACGGTCATCCCTACTTTATGATGCGGGTTCCTTCCGACCTTGTAGGCAAGTTCAATGCAAGGTTTATCAGGAAGGCACTCAAAACAGACCGACCCGCCGAAGCTAAACTTCTTGCCGAAAGCTTGTCATCCAAGGCAAAATCCACCTTCACCCTTCTCCGTGCTGAAGTCCTATCCCCTGAGCAAGAAAAATTAGTCATATCTTCCTATACCTCCACCCGTGAAAAGCCCTCAAAACGGAAATCTCTTCGTCTGAGCGAACTCTATGACCTCTACTATGATGAAAAATCACCAGCGTGAGTACCCCGTGACCATACTGCTTTTATTGAAAAAGCCTCTAAACATGAAGGATTCAAGAAGGCTTATGATGATTTGGAAGAGGAATATGCTCTTGTACGTGAGAAGCTTGCCGCACGTTCACGGGTCGGACTTTCGCAGGAAGCTGTAGCGGAACGGATGGGAACAACGAAAAGCGCAATTTCACGGCTTGAAGCTGCAGGGAAACATGCCTCTTCCGTGACGACACTCAAAAAGTACGCTCATGCGGTAGGGTGTCATCTTGAAATCAGGTTTGTTCCAGAAATTATTATACTTTTTCTTCTCTTGACCTTGGTTAACATGGGTGTTAACATTTCAGCATGATACGCACCGTGAAATTCTATAAGACTTCCGCCGGATACTGCCCAATGCGGGAATTCATTGAAAGCTTATCAGGTAAAGCCGCTCAAAAAGTGACTTGGACGTTGACGTTACTTGAAGAGTTGGAAATATTACCATCCACGTATTTAAAGAAACTTGTCAACTCAGATGGAATCTGGGAGGTCAGGGTTTCATCAGGGTCGAACATTTATCGGATTTTCTGTTTCTTTGCCGGCAATGCAGTTGTGATACTGACTCACGGCTTAGTGAAGAAAACACAGAAAACACCACCAGGTGAAATCGAACGTGCAGAAGCGTATAAGCAAGAGTATTTGTCACGGAGGAAATAGCTAATGAGTGATTTAAGAGTATATATTGATGGCAGGAAAAAACGTGATGCCGAGTTTGCCGAAAACTATGACAAAGGCTATCAGGATTTAAAGCTTGGGGTGATGCTTCGTCAGGCTCGTGAAAATGCCGGTCTTACCCAGGAAGAGCTGGCCGTTAAAATCAGTACAAAAAAAACAGCCATTTCAAGAATTGAAAACCATGCAGAGGATATGAAGCTTTCTACCCTGGAAAAGTTTGCCAATGCTCTTGGGAAGCAGTTAACGATTTCTATAGCCTAATATGGGCATTCGTGACCTCCGGTACACCGGAAATTTGGGATACAATTTGGGATACATTTTTTGAAAATTATGCTATCTGTTCAACACAGAATCTGCTTTCAATCCGTTCTCTATTTTTGGTGTAGAACCGCTGGTGGCGGCCCTTGGCTGATGGGAGTGTAGACGCACGAGCTTGAGGGGCTGGCGCTCGCAACGGCGTGATGGTTCGAGTCCATTCCACGCACCAATGCCAGTAAATCAATGAGTTAACTTGATTTTGCACAGAGAGAACCTATTTTTGTCACGGTTTAGGCTGTGAAGAAAGTAGGTTTTTGTGTGTCTAGTAAACACCTTCTCATCCGTATTGCCTTCGTAGATTTATTGAAATGCGGATGATTCGTCTTGTCAACTTTCGGTCAACAGGCTGTCAGCCAGTTCGTTGGTATCGTCTGACTGCCGAGGAAAGTGGCGCGACAGCTCGGCAGCGCAACGGTCGATTACCTCGCAGAGAGCGGCGCACCCCCTCATTTCTGCAATCCCTCTGGCAAGGTCAGCCGCCATCTCACTCCATAACGAAGGGTCTATCCGTTCGTTTATTCCCCTGTCGCCAAGTATCCAGACCTTGCGTTCCAGAAGAGACATGAATATCAGAATCCCGGTCTCATGTCGCGTCATGTAGAGCCTTTTCTCGTAAAACGCCCTGACTGCGCGCTGCCGCACTGCTTCTGCAATACGCACACTGCCGGCAAACGGCAGCTTGATTCGAGGGTATTTTCTAGAAATAAGGGAAGCAGGGAAATAGATAATAATTACCATCGGTATGTATGACCAAATGGTGACATGATGAGTCGCTAAAGCCACTATAAGGGCCGTCAGAGCTGAAAAGAACAGGGAGCCGGCCAGTTCGGCCTCAAGGTAGCGGTCGCTACCGTCTACTATCATGGTTGCAATTTCACCGGAGGTGCTCATTTCCGCCGAACGCACCGCCTTCAAAATCTGCTCTTGCTCAGCTTCACTGAAAAAAGTTTCAGCCGTTTGTCTTTTCACGTTATCACCAGTCCCCCGAAGCCCCGCCACCGCCGAAGTCCCCACCACCGCCTGAAAAACCACCGCCAGACCCTCCCCAGGAGCCGCCGCCGAAGCCGCCGCCGAACGGCCCGCCCGGCAAGAATCCGCCGCCACCGGAGCCGAAGATCGACACCACAATGAGCCCCAGAACGAAGCCGGCCACTGCCAAACCCAGCAGCAGAGGAATTCCCATTCCGGAGAAACTTAAAAATGCTGCAAGCGGCAGACCGATTGCACCGGCCAGACCGCCAAGAAAACGGGCTATCGAACCGAGAAACACGATTGCAATCAGAAGAAATACAACAAGGGTGAACGAGGGGTGCAAGCCGCGTTTGCCATGACGCATCTCCTGCGGAGTCTCCTTGGCCTTATACTCGCCCCGCACCGTTTTCGAGATGGCGGCAACACCCGAGATCACGCCGAGGTCCAACTCTCCCCGTTTGAGGAACGGGGCAATCTCGTCACGGATGATACGCCCTGCAAGAAGGTCAGTCAGTTGCCCCTCAAGGCCGCGCCCCACCTCTATCCTTATCTTTTGCTCCTGTTTTGCTATCAGCAGAATGGCGCCGTTGTCGAGACCTTTCTGTCCAACCTTCCATGCTTCAGCCAGACGAATGCCGAACCCTTCTACCGGCTCACCATCAAGGGTCGGCACGGTCAGCACCACAACCTGCGTTGAGTCGGTTTTTTCCAGATCCAGAAGCATGGCGTCTATCTGCTGCACGGCTGCAGGAGAAAGTAGCCCTGCATAGTCGTTCACTCTCCCTTGCAGCGCAGGAATTTCTGCCGCAAAGAGCGTCCCCTGCAAAAGGAGTTGGATCGCAAAGAGTATGAAACAGATTCTTGTTTTCATGCATTCCCATGGAACGTCAATTTTAGCAAGATCAATGCTTCGATGCGCTACATGAAAGCGTAGCAGTTCTAAACTGGACAAGGAACCCCGAAGAGTCACGCAGATATTACGAAATGCGGCGTGTCATCATCAGAATTTGACCTGAGGCGCCTTCTGGGCCCCCTCCTCAGCCTTGAACGGCTCCTTGCGCTGCAGATGGAGAATCATGGAGTTTGTCAGACTGTTGGGGAAGGTCCTGATGCTGGTATTGAAATCCTGGACCGCCTTGTTGTAACGGCTGCGTGCAACATTTATCCGATTCTCAGTCCCCTCGAGCTGGCTCTGGAGATCTCGGAAGTTCTGGTTGGCTTTGAGATCCGGATATCTCTCCACTACCACCATCAGCCTGGAGAGAGCACCGGAGAGCTCACCTTGGGCAGCCTGGAACTTCTGAAGCGCCTGCGGGTCGTTCGCAAGCTGTCTGGTTGCCTGGATGGACCCCACCTTTGCACGTGCCTCTGTGACGGCTTTAAGAGTGTCGGCCTCGTGCTTCGCATATCCTTTTACGACCTCAACCAGGTTCGGTATCAGGTCTGCACGCCGCTGGTATGTCGACTCCACATCACCCCATGCCGCAGTTACAGTTTCCTCATTGGCCTGCATGGTGTTGTAGCCGCATCCGGACAGCGCAATAACGGCAAGAAGAAGCAGGTGATTACGTAATATTTTCATTGTTGCCTCCCTATCGAGAATATTCATGTAAAAGATAAACATGGATCCTGCATTTGTCACCCCTGTTATAGATTAATTTCATACCAGGAGCAACGCTCAGCAGATAATAGTGAAGGAATTGGAGAGTGAAAGCCACTGACCTGGATGTCGAGAATCAGCGAAGAACAGTACAACCTTCTGACGGTTGTGGTAAGATAGGTTACATCCCAACTCCGGAACTGGTTTGGTCCTGTTGCCAGAAGCGATTACGGGCGACTGTTGACAGCGGAACTGCTTTACCACAATGACCCGCTGGCCATTCTTCCGCAGGACTAAGGTAAACCCTGCAACATGTTTTTAGATACAACAAAAATAACAGGCGGTGGAAGATGACATCTCGAACTATTTCTATTCAGGTATTACGTAGAGAGCTAAAGAATTCCATGGGGGATCGCAACATGCTGAGCAAATTGCACTCTGTTGTTACTGAAAGCATTAACAACGCTTATGGCGAAGAGAAAGAACTTCTTCTCAAATTCAGGCAGGAAGTAAGGGACGAACTCAACTGTCGGCTGTTTGACACCAACTGACTGATGAAAGCCCCCACAACCTTCACTCTTCCGTGTACTCTATCTCTTCGCCGAGATAATTCCGCAACCTCAGTCTGTCCCCTTCCCTTCGCGTATCTTCCGGCAATAACGGAACCTTCCCTTTTCCCCCTGGCAGGTCTATGACGTAATACGGCGTGGCAAGCCCGGAGATATGGCCCCGTAACGCCCCCATAATTTCTAACCCCCTGTTGACGGGCGTTCGAAAATGTCGCGTCCCGCGCACAAGGTCCATCTGATGGATATAGTACGGCCTTACGCGTATCCTGAGAAGTCCGGTCATCAGCTCCTTCATAACTAGCGGGTCATCGTTCACTCCCTTTAGAAGCACTGTCTGGTTCCCAAGTTGTATGCCTGCATCGGCCATCATGAAGCAGGCAGCTGAAGATTCAGGGGTAATCTCCCTCGGATGGTTGAAATGCGTATTGACGTAGAGCGGATGGAATCTCTTGAGAAGGCTGCAGAGGTTTTTGGTTACCCGCTCCGGCAGTGTCACCGGAACCCGCGTGCCGATCCTTATAATCTCCAGATGCGGGATGCAACGGAGAGCTGCCAGAAGGTCGGCCAATTCGTCATCCGGCAAAAGAAGCGGGTCGCCACCGGAGAGGATGATGTCGCGGATTGCAGGAGTTTCTGCGATGTAGCGTAGCGCTTCGTCCCGACTGGAGATGGCTGATATTGGGCCGCACCCCACCTGGCGCTTTCGCATGCAGAATCGACAGTAAACGGCACAGGCATTGGAAACTAACCAGACCGCGCGGTCGGGATAGCGGTGGATGAGCCCCGGCACCGGACTCAGCCCTTCCTCACAGAGCGGATCAGGAAGGCTCTCTTCATCGGACAGCTCTAGGGGATCGGGAACGCACTGCCGCCAGATAGGGTCGCCCGGCTCACGGATCAGCAAGAGGTAATGAGGGGTAATGCGAAAGGGATAACGCTCTGCAACCGTACGGAGTGGCTCTGGGTCGATCCCGAATCTGGCAGCCAGCTCGTCAGATGATATTATGCTGCGGGCAAGTGCCCGCTGCCATCGGGTCATTTACAAACGACCCCAACAAGACAACTTATGGTTTTATTGACAGTTTTGTGCACTAAAGTCAACAATAGCAATATCAGAGGCTTGAATGGTCGAAGATGTAGTGAAATTTATTGTTAATATTTCACCTGAAGAAAATCCACCAAGTTGCGGAGGGGAAACCAACTGAATATGAGCAGAATTATTTTGAATGTCTGACACTATTAGACTATTTGTTGAATTCAATACACCTCCTGATTGACTTATACTATTACTATCTGTAGTTATACCAGCTATATAGTTTATTGTAATATCAATTCCACATATATTAGTACTTAAGCCTCCGATGTTTAGCTTACTGACAGCAGAATTACTGGATGCGACTTGTGTTGTTAATGTTGGAGTTGGGTTATTTACAGTAAAATTTATAACATTAGATGTGAGTATATTGTTAGCTGAATTATATGCCTTTGCAATTATGGAGTGTGGGGTATTGTTAATAGTTCTAGTGTCTAAATTCAAATCATATGGCGAAAGAGTATCAGTAGATTTAAGAATCCCATCAATATAAAATTCAACCTTATTAACTACAAGCACATTATGTACAGTTGCCTGGAATGATACATCACCAACAACTGTGGTATTAACCGAAGAAGCACTTATTGAAACAGACGGTGCAGGCACATTACTACCACTTCCCCCTCCTCCCCCGCAGCCGGACAATATCAAAATCGAACAGTTTAACAGCAATGCAACTTTTCTCATATTCGCTCCCTCTACAATAAAAGGAAGGCACTTTCGGTGCCTTCCTATAATTTATCAGTATTTATGAATATTACAACACTATCTTTCCAATAAGCCTTGAAAGGAGCACTATTGCATCACCGGTGTCTATCTTGCCATTGGGGCTCGACTTGCCGTTGATTACCGGTGCAAGATCAAGACGGGCCATCTGCGCACTGGTTGGCTTCACCTTTCCGACTGCAATATTCAGCGCCTGCATCGCATCTACAATATTGACAGGAGCCATATCAACTACTGCAGGAGCAGGTGCAGGTGTTGGTGCGGCGATAACATTGGATACTGTCACAGCCACATTACCGGACTGACCAACATTCCCGGCTGCATCATAAGCCATGGCCGAAAGAGTGTACGAACCGTTTGTAAGCACCGAAGTATCCCAGCTGTAATTGTACTGACTGCCTACACTGGTTGCCTTCAAGATGCCATTCACATAAAACTCGACCTTACTAACACCAACATTGTCGCTAACCGTAGCACTGAGGTTGACGGAGCCACTGACTGTGGAACTGTTGACAGGTGTAGTAATGGAAACGGCCGGGGCAGCTGTATCAGGCAGGGTAATGGTGACAGACCTGCTCAGACTGCTCGACACATTACCGGCCGCATCTTTTGCCCAGGCGTAGAGAGTCTTGGAACCTGCAGTGGTGAAGGTGTAGGAAGTCGGTGCAGTGACTTTCCAACCGGCTGCACCGGCAGCAGGAGCAGCATTGCTTTCAGTAATCTGGAAGCCGGTAACTCCTGCGCTGTCGCTGGCAGTGAAGCTGCTGATAGCTATGCTCAAAGAGGTCGACGTTGAAGGAGTTGTGAAGGCCGTTACTGACGGGGCTGTTATGTCAGGAACCGGATTGTTTACAGTAACTGCTACCGCACTGGAAGTAGTCACATGGTTTGCAGCATCATAGGCCTTGGCGGTAAGGGTGTAGGAACCGTTTGGTACGGCAGATGTGTTCCAACTGTAGTTGTAGCCAGTGTTCATTGCGGCCGCAAGGAGACCGTTTTGATAAAATTCAACCTTGCTGACCCCCACGTTGTCGCTTGCCGCCGCAGAGATTGTTACTGTCCCGCTCAATATTGCATTGTTGGCCGGAGCAGTCATAGATATTGTCGGTGCCGAAACATCATTAACAACGGTGACGGTCAGTGTACTCGACTGCCCCACATTACCGGCTGCGTCATAAGCTTTGGCGTATAGGGTGTAAACCCCAGGGGCAACTGAAGCGGTATCCCATGAATACTGATAAGTGGCTGTTGTATCGGAACCCTTTAGGACACCGTTTACATAATACTCAACCTTTGTTACACCAACATTGTCGGTTGCGTCAGCGGTTACCAAAACCGTACCGCTTACATTGCTGTTGTTGGAGGGGAAGGTTAGGGAAACAGAGGGGGGTGCCGATTCTGTAATGGTAACCATGTTCGAGTATCCACTTTCAACCCCTGAGGTGTTGTAGGCGGTAATCGCAAAAGAATAAGCATGCGCAGGATCAAGTCCCGAAACGGTTGCACTGGTCTGGTTGTGCACATCAATAGGCGCTGAACCTTCTGTAGCACCCGTACCGTTCAATGGCATTGCAGACGAATCCGCCTTGTAATAAATCTTGTAGCCGGCAAGATCGGATTCAGTATTGGGATCCCACTGTAGTTGAACATTTGTTGTTGCAGATGCAACGGCTACCCATACCAAGCTCGACAAAATCGAAATAATCATTTGTGTCGATTTCATTGTATCCTCCACGTTTTAGACAAAAAAAACCGGATCGCTGCTATCATTTTTCTTGATAGTTCGGCGACCCGGCTGTCTCGATGAGACCCTTGGGCTTTCCGTCCCACCCTCGCGGATGGTTTAGTATTATCGCTACCTATTCAGTTTTCATGTGTTACTCCATTATTCGGGATATACTGCCAGACACACGTGACTCAAATCACTAAACAACATATTCTGTAAATGCTGGAAAAAAAGGAGATCGAAATCTTGGATAAATAACGGGATTGAAGTCAGGAGAATGGAAGAGCGGAGAATACTACAAGGAGTTTCGAGTAGAAGCGGTTAAACTGGGTAACGAGAATGGATTCACAACAATATGAAGCATCAGAACGTCTTGGAATACTGGAGAGTGGTTTAGTATTATCATCTACAAATTATTCTATGTACTTTCATTAAATTTGAAATAACGAGATTACAGCCTCCAGACTCTCATCCCTGCCGATGCACAAGCATTGCGGTCATAGACCCCCTTGACATCAACAAGTAACGGGGAGGAATTCATGAGCGATTTGAGCTGATCAATTGAAAGTTCACGATACTCCCTATGTGCAACAGCAGCCACCAAGGCTGCAGCAGGTTTCAGCTCGGCATAGGGAACAAGAGTAATACCATACTCGTGAAATGCCTCGTCAGGATCAGCAAGAGGATCGCAAACCTGGACATCAATACCATAATCTCTCAACTCATCAATAATATCTATGACTTTCGAATTCCGGATATCAGGGCAGTCCTCCTTGAACGTCAATCCCATGACCGTAATCCTCGCTCCCAGCACATTGTGCCCAGCGTGAATCATCTCCTTAACCGTCCGCTGGGCAATGAACTTCCCCATACCATCATTGATCCGTCTGCCGGCAAGTATTACCTGAGGAATGTAACCGATCTTCTCCGCCTTGTGGGTCAGATAGTAAGGATCAACACCAATGCAATGCCCGCCTACAAGACCCGGACGGAAAGGCAGAAAATTCCATTTCGTGCCTGCAGCCTCAAGAACATCGTTGGTATCAATACCCATATGATCGAAAATAATTGCCAGTTCATTCATCAATGCAATATTAAGGTCACGCTGTGTATTTTCAATAACCTTGGCGGCTTCCGCAGCCTTGATGCTCGAAGCGCGATGAACTCCTGCAGTGACAACCGACTCGTAAACCTGAGCTACAACTTCCAGAGTAGCGGCGTCTTGCCCGGAAACCACTTTGGTGATTTTGGTGAATGTATGCAGTTTGTCACCAGGGTTTATCCTTTCAGGACTGTACCCGACGGTAAAGTCAGCGCCACATGTAAGCCCCGAAACTCTTTCAAGAACAGGAACGCATTCATCCTCAGTAACTCCGGGATAAACAGTGGACTCGTAAACGACGATATCACCCTTCTTCAATGCCTTGCCAACGGACTCGGAAGCCTTGAGCATCGGTGTGAGGTCTGGTTGATTGGCATCATCCACAGGAGTAGGCACTGCAACAATGTGGAAATCGGCTATTTTGAGTTCTTCGATTTTATCAGTAAAAAGAATATCGGCTGACTTTAGATCTTCAGAATCGACCTCGCCGGTACGGTCAAAGCCATCCTTCAACTCTCCAATCCGGGTAGCATTAATATCAAACCCGACTGTCCTGCACTTCTTACCAAATGCTACAGCCACAGGAAGACCGACATAACCGAGGCCAATTACAGATACTATACGATCATTCATGAATTCATATCCTTTCAGGCCGTGCATATACTTTTCAGATACAAACACGCAAATCTGTCTTAGTCACATTTATGCATAAAAACCAATTGAAGTTCGATTTCCAGCTCAGGAAGAATCCCCACGACAATCTTTTCGTCGTCAGCATACACATCCGGGCGACCGTACCTATTGTCGGAGCCCAGAATAAAGACAGTTGCGGTTTTCGATACTGGGTCGACCAGCCAGTATTCTTTTACACCTGCGCGTTCATAGCGAACGAATTTCTCCTTATGGTCCTTACGCGAGGTAGATGGAGACAGGATCTCAACAATCAGGTCCGGTGCGCCCATGCAGCCGGCATCGTCGAGTTTTTTCGAATCGCAGATAACAACAAGATCAGGTTGCACAACAGTCGTAACGTCAGTCTCAACCTCATCTACCTCAGGAAGACGTACGTCAAACGGGGCATCATATACCTCACAAGGTTTACCTATCAGGAAATTGGCAAACTGCCGGAATAGTTCACCGGATATCTTTTGATGCAATCGGTTCGGAGCCGGTGTCATATTGTAAGCCACACCGTCGATCAACTCCCACCGCTCACCATCATCCCATTTTAGATAATCACCATAGGTGTATCGCTCTTTGTGATTTTCTGCTAATGGTCCCATGAAACACCTTGGAGAAGATAATAAATTGTCAGTACAGTCATCACTTTGGAAGAAATGATGTAATCACCGGATAGAAATCGCGAATAAACTGCTCACCGGCAGCCTGCGCCTTCTGTTCATTATCACTGAACGGAACCGATATGCGAATGAACGCCGCATCACGCCGACGGTACAGCATCGAATTGAGAATCTCTGCCAGCTTCAAGGAGTACTCATTATCAACTGTTTTCCCCTTTACCTGAAACCAGTATAAAAACAGCTCTTTGTTTTCTGCTTTTTGGTAGAGAGAATTAACAAAGTTTATTGAGCCTGAAGGAGTATCCATGCTGGCCTTCCGGCTCTGATTTTCATTCCAGCCGCTACCGGGCAGGCAGTGCTTTGGAGAGTGAATCTCCCCTCCATCCTTCCCCCCACCATGATAACCCAGATAAAGGGTAACGCGCGCTCCTTTGCTGCTTTCGTAAGTTCGTGAAAGATAATCCGTAGGTTTCAGAACAGCCAGGACATCTTCTGTCATGAACGATTCACCGGACATCCGCCAATCCCCAAGACTAACCGGAAAAGCGGAAAAAGGCTTGTTGACTGGAACTGAAATATCCTTGTGCAGGTAGATATATAACGCGGTGAGAATAAAGAGCGCGTAAAGAATGTAATACCTTTTGTTCATTACGGAATTTCCTGATCTAGAATTCATCGGAAAATACTCCATTCACGGCTGAGTAATGTCCCCAAACCAACCATCATTGCCATTGCAAGCGCGAATACAACCAGACCGGCGAATTCATGAAAAAAACCTTCCGCAGCCTTTGCCCCCCACCATTGCGCCAGTATCCCGGTAACAATAACCCTGGTAGCATTGGTAACAATTGCGAACGGCACGGCGGATCCTATTATAATCCAGCGCTTAAAAGTGCTTGTCTTTAGAAAATAT
>JAYSLX010000032.1:0-14511 GCA_043725245.1 Geobacteraceae bacterium
GCATTAACCTCCTTGACACCTCGGCTCCCATCATTTCCCATTCCGGTCAACACCACTGCCAAAAGCTTGTGACCATATAACTTCGCCAGCGAAGAGAACATGACATCCACTGAAGGGATGTACTTGTCTTGGATAGATGGCGTAACAACTCTTGCAATGACACAACCCGGTTTCTGTTCAAACACAAGATTATTTCCGCCGGGCGCAATAAGAACCCGGTTTGTGCGTACCTCGTCACCATCCGATGCCTCTTTCACCTCGAACGGAAGGTATCGGTTAAGGCGATCCGAAAAAGCGTGGGTAAAGCCGATAGGCATATGCTGAGAAACCACTACTGCAAAGGGAAGGGTTGCCGGAAGGGAGGCAAAAATCGACTGCAGGGCCGGTGGGCCTCCGGTAGAGGCACCGATGGCAAGTACGGAGAAACGTGAACTGCGAAGCGTCTGGGTCGACATGTCGAGCTCAACCCCTTTCTCCCCGGCAGTTTCAGCCTCCGGTAGCGCCTTGCTACGCGTCAGACCGGCAAGATTCAGCTCGAAAACATTCCGGACCTTGGCAAAAAGGTCCTTTTTTATCTTGAGAATTTCATCGGAAATGGTACTGGTCGGCTTAGCAATGAAGTCTGCCGCGCCCAGCTCCAGGGCCTTGAAGACTCGCTCATCATCGCTTTTTGCGCTGATTACGATGGTCGGTGTAGGGCAGGATTTCATCATTATACGGAGCATGGTGAAGCCGTCCATCCTTGGCATCTCAAGATCAAGGGTTATCAGGTCAGGACGGAGATCCATTACCATCTTCAGCCCCTCTTCACCGTTTGTGGCATACCCGACCACCTCCACATTGGGGATCTCCTGGAGCATTTTGATTATCGCCCTGCGATTGTATGCAGAATCGTCTATGACCACCACCCTGATCTGCCTCACTGGATACCTCCAGGTACAGGCGCTGGTTTCTGGTAAACCATGTCGTTCTTCAAATGCCTGAGTGAAAAGAGGGTTGTGATATTCATGAGCGATTCGGAGTGTCCGAGGAGAAGGAACCCACCAGGGCAGAGCAACTGATAGAATGACTCCATCACCTTCTTCTTGGCAAGCTGATCAAAGTAGATGATCACATTGCGGCAGAAGACGAGATCCATGCGTCCGAGGAGTGCCAGCCGGTTATGATCGAACAGATTGAGCTGACTTATGGTTACTAACTCCCGTACCCCGTCCTTGATACGATAGCTACCATCCTGTTCCTGAAAGTACCGCTCGACATAATGGTCATCTGTGGCCCGGAATGCACTCTTGCCGTAGACCCCCTTGCGTGCCTGCTGGAGCACCCGGTGGCTGATGTCGGTACCAATAATCTCAACCCTCCACCCCCTGAGAATATTTGCGTCGAGAAGGAGCATGGCTATGGTGTAAGGTTCCTCGCCGGTGGAGCAGCCCGCACTCCATATTCTGAGAGAATGATCGCCTCTTTTCGCTTTTGCCTCCATAATTTCCGGGATTATTTCATCGGTGAAAGCCTTTAGTTGGAAAGCTTCGCGGAAGAAATAGGTCTCGTTGGTGGTAAGGACATCCATCAGGTCGGACAGCTCCTGCTCCTTCCTGATATCGTACTTGAGAAGGTGGTAATAGTCCTTGAAGCTCTTCAGGTTGTGAAAGGCAAGACGTCCGGAAAGCCGCTTCTCAAGAAGGTACTTGGCATCTGCAGTAAAATGAATACCACAGTGATTGTATACCAGGTCTCTGATGAGCCTGAACTCTTCCTCTGACATCTGGCATTCCGGTTCTGCACCAAAAATCATGAAAGTCCATCCATGGTTTCGAGGATCTGTCGCTTCACAAGATCGTCCTGCTCCAGCTCCAGGGCTTCCCGAAGTGCAGGGAGTGCCTTGTGCCCTCTGTGTTCCGCCAAAGCCTTTATGAAAAGGCTCCTCACGTCCCAATGCTCGTGGAAAAGAAGTCTTGCGCTATGCTCGTCGAGCCAGCTGTCGTCGAAATAGGAAAGGATGTCTATTGAAGCCTTGACGACCTCCTTGTCCGGGTGCTCCAGCCCCAGACATGCAAGCCTGCAGGCCTTCTCTGCGTTGATCTCCAGCATGGTTCTGAGGGCTGCAATAAGAACAAGCCCCTCGGAATGGTTTACCAGTTCAACAATAGCCGGTTCAGCCTCTGCAACTCTCAACGTGCCGAGGCTGCGAAGGGCCGCGCACTTTACCCACTGGTTCTGATCCTTGAGAGCCAGAAGAAGCGACTGCACGGCCAGTTCCCCGCCCAATGCTCCAAGGGCGCCAGCGGCAGCCATCCGTACATCAGGCTCCTCATCCACCAGTGCCAGCACAAGATGATTCACACTGTTCTTTACCTTCAGTTCCGCGAGGGCAAAAACAGCTGCCTTGCGCACCTGTGAGTTTTCGTCCTTGATGAGCCGCGCAAGCCGGTCGGAGTCCTGGAGGGATGCAAATAGTGTGGCGGAACTCCTCCGCTTCTCCGGGCTTTCTGACGCTGAGAGCATCCCGGCAATGGCGGCAACAGTGGAGGGATCATGTTTGGAGAGACGTGCCAGAGAGCCCGCTGCTGCGGTTCTTACATCAAGCTCCTCATCATCAAGTAGCGACTCCAGATCAGAAATGATGCTCGGATCCGGGATATTGCCGGCAGCTACGGCAGAGACCCTGCGAAGCAGATGGCTCGTGCCGCGCATCCCCTCCCTCAGAATGCCTATGCTCTCCCTGACTCCAAGCTCACCACAAATATATGAAATATTGCAGCGATGCTCCTCATCCATCGACGAATAAGCTTCAAGAAAGGTAGCAATCCCCTCTGGGCCAAGCTCTCTGAATGCGTCGAGACAGGCCCGGCGATGCCTGCCGTCACGACATCCCTCCAGAAGGAGCATCGCAGCGCGAGGATCGCCGATCAAACCCAGGATTCTCACCATCGGTTCCGCAAGCTGCGTATGGACATCAGTATGGTAGGCGATGAGTTCAGTCACTAATTGTGTCCCTGCCAGCGACTTCAGGGTAGCGTTAACCCGTGCAAGGGCACTGTCGTCAGAAAGCCTGTCCAGGACCCTTACAATGGAGTTAATCGCAGCAGCACGCACATGGCGCGCCTTTTCGCGAAGCCCGTCTATAAGGATCGGCAAAGAATCCGCATCCCCAACTGCCCCGAGAAAGTCGATGACCGGCTTCTTGAGAAGCGTCTCATTGGCGAGCGACATGATCGGATCCATCGGAACCGGGCAGCCTATCCGCCCCAAGGACTCCAGAACGGTGTAGCAGAGGGGAATATTGGAGCGGTCCATGACCCGCACCAGTTCAGGGACCGCACGCTCATCACCGATCTTGCCAAGGTTCTCCGCAGCTGCAGAGGAAACATTCGGGTCACTGTCACTGAGTGCCTTGATCAGGAGAGGAACCGGATCAGGTGAGCCTGCGTTCCCCAGGATATCGATGACAAACTTGCGAACGTCGCTGTCTTCATCTTCGGTATAACGGCAAAGGATCGGCAGCGCCTTATTGCCAAGTTTTTCCAGGGCCTCGCATGCAGAGTTACGAAGACCCGCGTTGTCACTGGACCGAAGTAGCTCCACAAGCTCTTCTATTACCTCATCCGTTACCTCCCCAGTAAAGAGGATATCCAGTGACTCTTTTCTGACCCGCCAGCTTTCGTCCCCCATCGCCTCAAACAGGAGATCCCTGACATCGGACAGAGGAAGATCCGACAGGGCTGCCACAGCCATTCTGCGAACCTCCTCATCCGAGGAGCTCAACCGTTCTCTGAGCATCTGCAAAATCTCCACTGACCGTTCCATAGGGATCCCCTACCAATTCCAAATCAAGGCGCTATCTTCGTTAGCTCGTCTTCGGCTCCTCAACGTACGTTTTTGGACACCTTTGTCGCCTCAATCCTCGCCGCCTTGATTTCATCCTCGATTTAAAATTGGTATTACAAGTTCATCTCCTGCCGCTTTCCGGCAATGAGCATATCAAATGCCTCGTCAAGAAAGGGGTGCACGTTGATCTCCGGTGCGACCCTCCGTGCGAAAAGAGCCCTCCCCTCCTTGATCTCTGCCGATAGAAGCTCGAAGAAGCTGCCGTTTCTCACCCCCTCTTCGACCTTGGCCTGATTATAGAGCAGAATGTCCGACACAATAATTCTTGCCAGCCTTCTGGCTTTGGCGTATGCCTCGGATTCTTCTCCTGAGGCCCACCCGGCATTAACAACGGAACCGGATATAACACGCTCCTCATCACGTACAAGTGCCTTTCGGGTGCCCTCCTGTTCGGTCAATTCGGCAAGGGTGGGCTTCTCTTCCACTGACTGGACTGATGACCGATGATCCCACGTGTCATCAGGGGTCCCCTTGCCGGCCTGCTCCCCACCGACCAGACGGTGTATAAGGGCTGCCAGGGAATCCGGTATGTGATGCTTCTCAATGTATGCGTCGGCGCCATAGAGTGACGAAGGCGTCCGCTTGTACCTGGTCTTGTCGTAGATGGAGGCAACCAGAATCAGTTTTACGCCATCCAGGGCTGGGTTGCGTCGCACCGCCTCACATATCTCGAATCCGTACATGGATGGCAGGGCAACATCCAGAAGCACAACTGCCGGTTTATCCACCTCAATGGCTGTCATCGTCTCCCGGCCGTCATTGTAGGCAATCACCTCAAACGGTTCACTGAAAAGGACTTTAGCAACCGCAGCACAGAAAGCCGGGCTTTCATTTGCCACGAGAACCTTAATCCGGGGGGCTCCCGACAAATGATGGGTCGTGGACAAAGGTTCTGCAGCTTCCCGAGGCCTTCGTATCACCTTAAAGACAACACTGCAATGGCTGCAGCGGAGCTTGATCCCCTGATCCCCCACCCTCGTTTCATCGAAACTGAAGCGAGCACTGCATTTGGGACAGACTATCTGCATGGCTGTTCCTCAAAAATCCTTGATGGGGGCCTGTATGCCACCCAGCTCCTTTACCTCATGAGAGGAGAGAAGACGATCAATATTCAGAAGCATTATCATCTCCTGCTTCACCAGGCAGACCCCGAGCAGATATTCGCTGTCGATCCCTTCCCCCAAATGGGGGGGAGGCTTAATATCCTTGAGCGCAACGGTCACTACTTCAGTCACCTCATCCACTACCAGACCCAGAATCTGCCCTACGAGCGAGACGATCAACAGGCGGGTGTTGAAGGTAATTTCACTATCGGGCAGATCGAATCGCTTTCGCAGATCAATGACAGGGATGACTGACCCACGGAGGTTTATTATCCCTTCCACAAAACCAGGGAACTTTGGAAGTGATGTCAGTTTAAGCGGGCGAATAATCTCCTTTATCCGCATTATATCAATGGCGTAGAGATCTTCGCCCAGACGGCAGCATGCAACTTGGGCTTCCTGGATTTCACGGTGCATGGCAACCCCTACGGCTGGCCTGCAAGGAGCCGCTCGATGGTCCCTACCAGGTGCGCCGACTTGAACGGCTTGGTTATATAGGCATCAGCCCCTGCTTGCAACCCACGCTCCATATCCTTGTGATTCTTTCTGGCAGTCAGCATGATGACCGGAACAGAGCTGTTCGCAAGGTCCTCCTTGATCTTCCGACATACCTCGTAACCATCTATCCCCTGCAGCATTACATCGAGTATCACCAGATCTGGGCGTTCCCGGGTAAATTCCTTCAAGGCCGCGTTCCCTTCGGTAACCGCCGTTACCTTGTATCCCTTGGAACTGAGGAGAATGCTTTCAAGCTTGAGAAGACTCTCCTCATCCTCAACGATGAGTATCTTGTTCCGCTTAGTCACCATTTTTAGACCCATTCAGCAGAGCGATACGTCGAGTATGCTCGCAAGGTTAAGGAGGATAAGCATCCGCCCCCCATGACGTCCGATTCCCTGTACAAAATCACGGTCAATTCCATCCAACACCGCCGGAGGCTGCTCAATGGCATCTTCGTTGATTCTCACAACCTGAAGGACTTCATCGACCTGTATACCGAAAAGTTCCTCGCCTCTGCTCACCACAATGATGCGCTCACTGACGCTATGCTCCACCGGGGCAAGGTGGAGTCGCCTTCCCATGTTAAAGACTGGGATGATGATTCCTCTGAGAGAGAGAACACCCGAAATGAACTCAGGCACTCGAGGAACCTCGGTAACCTCACGCGGCTTGATGATCTCCTTGATCTCCATGATGTTGATTGCATACCGCTCCGTACCGACCCTGAAACAGAGAAACTCCTGATAGTCGTTGATCTCGATCTCGGCAGTCTCCGGAGAGGTAAGGGGGGTATCCTGCCCGAAGCCTGCAGCGGCGCGCCCCGCCAGAAGAATTTCCACCGGATCATAGAGTTGGATGTGATCTTCCACTCTCGCTTCCGGAGCAGGCTCAGTGAACTCGGCACGGGGCATGGTCTCGCCTACGGGCGAAGTGGCCGAAGCAGCGGAAAATTCCACAGCACCGGCAGCGGGAAAAGCAGGGGCAGCAATCACCCGAGGCTCGGAAGGGATATCCGGTTTTTCGAGCTCAACTTCAGCCTCTTTGTCCATATATGGCTCTTCCACTTCGACGCTGGAAGCAAAATCCACCCAGTCCGGTTTTTCGGGCAAATCGAGCGTCTCGGGCGGGGAGGGCTGAGGCTTTGTCTCATCCCTCTCCCTGTTGGCCTTTTTCCGTATCTCTGCCAGATTCATAAATATATGACTACTCCCCTATCAAGTATGCATCAACTCTTCCCTGAGCGACTCCACGAGCTCTCCGTGGATCAGGGATTCCTCTCTGCCAAACCCCTCAAGAAGGGCATTGGTGGAGATAAGATTGATCATCCGCGGTACGCCGCCCGACATTTCAAATATCCGCTGCACCGCATCAGGTGTAAAAAGTCCGGGGAAACCGCCTGCCACTTCCATACGGAAATCCAGATACTCCTGGGTCTCTTCCAGGGTAAGTGGCTTCAGGTGGTAGGATATGGCTATTCTCTGGCGGAAAGGCTCATACTGAGGAGCAGCCAGAACCGACCGCAACTCGGGTTGCCCCATCAGGATCACACTCAGCAGGTTCCGGTCGTCCAGCTGGAAGTTCGTCAGGAGGCGAATCTCGTCGTACACCTCCCGGTCCGGGATAAGTTGTGCCTCGTCGATGACCAGGACCGGAGTAATCCCCTCACAGTGAAGAAGGTAGAGTGAATCCGTCATCTCCTGCAGGAGGTCCTCCTTGCTTGAAGACGGAACCGCTGAGCAGAGGCTCCGCGCCACGGTTCTGAGGAATTCCAGTGCAGATAACCGCGGGTTGAGCACGAAACAGAAGCGGTACGCATCCCCCATGGTGTCCATCAGCGCGCGGGAGATGGTGGTTTTCCCGCAGCCGATCTCGCCGGTCAAAAGCGCGATCTCCCTCTCCTCCAGCACGTACTTGAGGCGGGCAAGCGCCTCCTTGTGCCCACGACTCAGGTAGAGATAGCGCGGATCAGGGGTCTTACTGAACGGCTTGTCGCTGAACCCGTAGAACTCCTTATACATTCGGCATGGCCCTCACATCGCCCCCCAGGTTGCCTCAGCAATTATGCCGCCCACATCCAGCACCAGAATTGTCCGCTGGTCCCCCAGGTCGGCAGCGCCGGATATCCCCCTGAACCCCTTGAAGGTCTCGCCGATTGATTTGATGACGATATCCTGCTGCCCCAGCAGGTCATCAACGACTATTCCCAGTCGTTTCTCGGCCACACCGACCACTACGACGTAAAAGCTTTCAATAGGTATCTCGCTGTCGTTCAACTTGAACACCCGATTGAGCCGGACCAGCGGCAGAGTAATTTCGCGGAGCTGTATGACCTCCTTCCGTTCGACAGTGAGGATATCGCGGCTCTCCACAAGGATGGTTTCAAGCACAGAGGTGATTGGCATGGCATAGGTCCGGCCTGCCGAATTGATGATCAGTGCCTTTATGATAGCCAGTGTGATGGGAAGCGTTATGATGATCTTGCTTCCAAGGCCTGGCCGGGTCTCTATGTCAACCATACCCGAGACAGCAGCGATGTTGTTCTTGACCACATCCATGCCGACCCCGCGACCGGAGACATCAGTAATTTTGTCGCTGGTGGAAAATCCCGGCAGGAAGATCAACTCCAACGCATCACGATCGGAGAGGGCATCCGGGTTCTGGATCAACCCTTTTTCAAGGGCCTTCATCTTAACCTTGGCGATGTCGATCCCCCGACCGTCATCCTCTACCTCAATAACGACATGGTTCCCCTTCTGGAAAGAGGAGAGCTTGATCAGTCCCTTCTCGTCCTTGCCGAGCCTCACCCTTTCGTCAGGGGTTTCAATGGCATGGTCGATGGAGTTTCGTATGATGTGCATCATCGGATCAGAGATATCCTCAATGATCAGTTTGTCCAGTTCGGTATCAGCCCCGAAAAAGCGAAGATCGATCTTTTTCCCCTGTTCCCTGGCGATCTTCCTGACGATCCGTGACATCTTCTCATAGAGCTGCCCGACAGGAATCATCCGAATCTCCATGACCCCTTTCTGCAACTCGTTGAGCTTTCGCTGCAAGCCCTTGGCAGCCTTTCCCAGCTCGATGGCCAGAGTGGAATAGCCGCTTCCACGGACCTTGCCAACCAACTCATTAATAGTCGACTGGGAAAGCACCAGCTCGCCGACGATGTTCATCAGTTCGTCAAGCTTCAGGATATCGACCCGAACCATACGGCTCATGCTCTTCGCAGTCAACGCTGCATCGGGGTTCTGCGGAAGTGCAGATGGCACAGCGGAAACGGTTCCAGCAGGCGGCTGCAGTTCCGGAGCCTGAACAGCGATGGCAGGTTTTGACGCTGCCAGAGTTTCGTCACCACCCAATCTGCGAACCACTACAGCTGGTTTGTTGATAATCTCTGTCAATTCTTGAAGGTTTCTTGAAGTGCCGAAGAGAATTTCAAAGTCAATCCCCCCTTTGTTGCCACTGCCGACGCTGGGGAGAGTGCTGACAACCTCACCCTCTTTCTTGAGAAGGTCTGTAAGCTCCCCCAACTCAACGTCAAAGGTCGCCAAGTTTAAGGCAGCAATGACAGAGAATATCCTCCGACCTTTATTGACATTCTCCAGGAGACGGTGCTCCTCGTATTCAGTCAGCGCACCCAGAACCGATTCCGCCAGGCCCAAGGCGCTCAACGGTGAGTGTCCCGAGGTCTGTTTGGTGCTCGTTGCGCAGGCATTTAAACGGTCCACAATCTCCGGAATGCCGCTGGCGTCAACATGTCCATCGCTGGCACCCCGCACCAGGCTGCCCAGAAGGTCCATGGAGTCGAACAGAACGGTCATGATTGAAGTGTTAAAGCTGATCTTCCCCAGGCGAAGGGAATCAAGGAGGTTCTCCATGTTATGGGCAAGGGTTCCGATCTCACCGAAACCAAAGATGCCTGCCAGCCCCTTGAGAGAGTGGGCACCTCTAAAAATGGAGTTGAGCAGATCAGGGTTGCAGTCGCCGGTTTCGGCGCAGTCCCCCAGAGCGATCAGATCGTTGTTCAGTTGATCAACGATCTCTTCTGCCTCGGCCAGAAAATCCTTTACGGCCTTACCTGCAATATCGTTAGGTCCTGACATGGTTGCCTGTCGGCCTCCGAAAATGGGCTTAGCCCAGGTATTTGATCAAGAGGTTCTGCAGCTGGGAAGGGTCGAACGGCTTCACCAGGTACTCATTGGCACCCATCGCAAGACCCTTGGCCAGGTCCTTCTCACTACTTTCAGTGGATATGATAAAGAGCGGAATCGTCCGGTACATTATGTTGTCCCGCATGTAACGGATCAGTTCGAGACCGTTGATATCAGGCATGTTGATGTCAGTTATGACCAGGTCAACGTTTTCACGGGGGAGAAGGCGCAGCGCCTCGAATCCGTTCGCAGCCTCGACGATTTCGAACCCATCCAGCGCCTCTATGGTGGAGATCAGCAGAGATCGCATGGCAGGAGAATCGTCGGCAATGAGTATTTTTTTCACATAACCTCCGGATGCTTTTCTTTCAGTCTGCGCTGCAGGAGCGCCTTCTCCATTGCGATTCCTGCTTGAGAAAGAAATATTTCCAGCGAATCGGTATCCCCGATCGGTCGTCCCTCGTTGCCGTTGTCTCCGTAGAGCAGCGCTACGACCTTCCCTTCGCTGACGATCGGACCAAGAAAAGCCTCCACCGGGTCCCCTCCTATCTGTTCCATGAGATACCGGCTCCAGTAGCTGCAGTCCATTTGCAGTTTAACAGGAAGTTGTGATTCAACAACCTGGCTGAAGACGCTTTTCTCTCGACAGGGAATCTTGATGGCGCGCACTCGGACATCTGCAGGTTGCCCCCGATCTTCGATACCGAACTGGCCAAGACCGACGATCTCCTCTTCCTTAACGATGAAGATAAGCGCCCTTGCCATAAACTCCGACGCAAAACGGAGCACCAGCAGGATGATCCCGCCGCCCAGTGCCGGGTTGTTCAGCTCCTCCAGCATCCCTCGCAGGAGCGAGATGCCGGTGCTTTGCAACACCCCGCCTGACTGGCTCGACTCCTCTCCCATCTCCATCCGGAGTTCATCACCTATGTTTACAGTGTATCCAGCCATCCCCTTACTGACGCTGCCACCACCTTCAAGTTCTCGTGAGAGTCGTTCTGCAAAGGAGTTCGCAACTGATGGTTGAATGATATCACCCCGAGCAGGCTTCAACATCAGCGAACAGCCCAGTTCTGCCAGCCGTTGTTCCGCGTCGGCATTGTGGTGATCGGTAAGAACCATTGCAACAAGGTCGGGGAAATTGGCCCGAACCAGCTCCATGAGTTCAAGCCCACCTAGGAGACCACTCCCGTCCATCCTCGGCATGATAAGATCCACAACAAGCAGAGGCCTCTCACCTGCCCGGCAGAGGTTGTCGATCCCAATCAGCGCCTCCTCCCCTTTGCCGTAACACGAGACGGCATACCCCTGCTCATTCAGAGCAGATGCCAAGAGATCCCTCAACGACTCGTCGTCATCAACCAGGACAATCTTCCGGGGAGTCGGCAGCTCTGAAGTCTGCGCAGCAGACAACTCGATCTTCCCGGTTTCCGTTTGAGGCTCCTGCAAAAGATCGAAAGCAATATCAACCGTATCCTCAGCTGCAGCATCGCCTGATCCGGCAGACCGGCATGCAGAGTTGTACCTCTGTTCATCGATGATCCTGGAGCCTTCCATTGCCAGGTACTGGGCATTGAGCCCATTACCGAGCATGAGCTGGAGGGTATCGGTGCGTATGTCATCCACAACATCCAGGTTGTCCTGGAGTTCGAAGTCAAAGGTCCCCTCTTCCCAGTCAAAGAGTGAATAGGCAATATTCTCCACGAGCCCGCGCCCCAGCTCTTCCACTGTGGCAGCATCGACCTTGCATTCCTTGACAATAATGTCGCCCAGCCGCCGGGTGTAGCCGCCATCCTCTTGCAAAGACTTGGCAAACTCCAGGGCGGTCTGGTCAATAACTCCCTTCGCAAGGAGCGACTGACACAGATCAACAGGAAAGGCAGTTGAACTGGCCTTTACCACCTGCCCCTGGCGAAAGAAAATCTTAGCCTCTTGATCGCTGCTCTTGATCGCCAGTAGACCGGATTTCCTGCTCAGGCTGACGATCTGGAGTATTTCGCCCAACCCCAGGTCTTCAAGGTTGCCGACAAGGCTCATGCTTGGCACTCCGGATGCTGACTGTTATTTCTGCTGCAATACCAACGACATCTCTCCATCACTTTAATTCCTGTTGTGAGATTATTGTGTAACCTCTCACCTCTCACCTTTCACGGCATCTTTTTTATCCCGGCCCCTGAAGATGATCCTTATCGGGGTTCCTTCGAAACCGAAAGCCTCCCTGAAACGGTTGGCAATGTAACGCTCATATGAAAAATGAACCCCTTCAGGACTGTTGGTAAAGATTACGAAAGTCGGCGGCTTGGTGCCGACTTGGGTTGCATAGTAGAACTTTACCCGCCTCCCGCTGGCCAGAGGCGCATGCTTGGCATCGGTGGCAGCCGTGAAAACCTGGTTAATATCCGAGGTAGAGACCCGTCTCGTGAACTGTTCCACTACCTTGTCCACCTCAGGGATGATCTTGGCCACCCGCTGACCACTTTCAGCCGATACAAAGATAATCGGAGCAAACGGAAGATACTTGAATTCTGTTCTGATGCGGTCCACAAACTTGCCGATTGTGGCATTGTCTTTCTCCACTAAATCCCACTTGTTCACGACAAAGATGCAGGCACGGCCAGCCTCATACGCATATCCCGCAATCTTTGAGTCCTGCTCGGTAATCCCATCCTCCGCATTGATGACGATCAGGGCAACGTCCGCCCGTTCAATGCTTTTCAGGGCATCCACCACGCTGTACTTCTCGAGCTTCTGCGTAGTCTTCCCCTTGCGCCTTATCCCGGCTGTGTCTATGAGCAGGTAGCGCTTTTTGTTGCAGGTAAAGTAAGTGTCAACGGAGTCGCGGGTCGTCCCTGCCATCGGATTGGCCACGGAGCGCTCAAAACCGAGCAGCTTGTTAACCAGTGACGACTTGCCCACGTTGGGACGCCCCACCACGGCTATTTTCGGCACATCCTTGTCCGCATCATCCTTCACGGAGTGTGGGAGAATCCCCATCAGCTCCTCTACAAGATCGTTGATGCCACGGTTGTGCTCGGCTGAGATGGTGTGCATCGAGTCGATCCCAAGGGCGTAGAAGTCTGCCGATGCAATCTCCAAATTTTCGCCGTCAACCTTGTTGACAAGGAAAAAGACCGGCTTATCCACACGCCTGAGCATCTCGGCAACCTCCCGGTCCGCAGGGGTAAGACCTTCGCGGCCATCCATGACGAAGAGGATCACGTCTGCCTCTTCAATGGCAAGCTGTGACTGCTCGCGCATCTGCTGCAGCAGGCGATCCTGGGTAACCGGCTCGAACCCGCCGGTATCCACCAGGATGAACGGCACCTCGTAGCGGTCTACGGTGGCATAGTTCCGGTCTCTGGTCACACCGGGCGTGTCGTCCACGATTGCCCTGCGGCTACCAGCGAGCCGGTTGAAAAGGGTGGATTTGCCCACATTTGGGCGCCCCACTATTGCGACGATCGGTTTCATTCGTACCCCAGTTCTTTCATCATATTTTTGTTTTCCGTCCACTCTTTACGAACCCTTACGAAAAGCTCCAAAAAGACTTTGGTGCCAAGCAGCTGCTCTATCTCCTTGCGGGCAAGGGTTCCGATCTTCTTGAGCATTGCACCCTGTCGACCGATGACAATCCCTTTCTGGGAATCGCGCTCCACGGTTATGACCGCTGCGATACGGATCAGCCGTCGGTCTTCAGGCTCATCGAACTCTTCCACGTTAACGGCAACTGCATAAGGAATCTCATCGCCGGTATGGCGGAAGACCTTCTCGCGGATGATCTCCGCCACCACAAACCGCTCAGGCGCATCGGTCAGTATATCGTCCGGGAAGTAGGCAGGCCCCTCGGGAAGAAGAGGGAGGATGAGGTTCACCAGCCTGCCAACACCGTCGCCCGTGGCCGCCGAGACAGGTATGATCTCACGGAAGTTGTGAAGTTTCCCGTATTCGGCCAGCCTCGACATAAGCAGTTCACGGCTCGCCAGGTCGATCTTGTTCACCACCAGAATAACCGGAGAGGTCACGCGGCTCAACCGCTCTGCAACCAGTTCAAAATGTGCGGCCGGCTTCCCTGCGGTCTCGACAAGAAAGAGCACCACGTCAACCGAATCCATGGCGGCGCCGGCCTCCTGTACCATGTAGCGGTTGAGCCGGGAATGGGCCCGGTGAATGCCTGGGGTGTCAATGAAGACGATCTGCCCCCCTTCCATGTTGTGGATCCCCTGGATCCGATTGCGGGTGGTCTGTGGCTTGTCCGATGTAATCACCAGCTTCTCGCCGAGAATCTGGTTGAGCAGCGTCGACTTCCCCACGTTGGGGCGACCGATGATTGCGACAAATCCGGAGCGAAATTTTTCAGGCATTCTGTTCCCCTTCATATTTGTACTCGTGTTCGAGCAGCAGGTTCCCCTGCCGTTCGCCATAATCCGTCACCAGGATGAAATCCAAAGGGGAGAGCCCCTTGTCGGACTCGACCCTTTCGATAATGACCCCGGTGGCAGCAAAAAGCCGCTTTAGATTGTTCCGTCGCTGTCCGACAACATCCGACACCCTTGACGGAGCGCAGCGAACTACAACCTTGGTATCGTGCGGCATACCATCTGCAAGCTGGTAAAGGAGCGAAAGGCAGAGTTCAGACTCCACCAGCTGCCGGAAAGCAGGGTGATAAGGTCCGGCAAAGATAGTGCCCGCCTTTGCCAGCGCATCTGTGGCCTGCAGCCCCATTCTTATCACCGGAACCTCCTCCAGCATGGAGCGGTGAAGCATGGCCGCACAGAGCTTCACTGCCTCGTCCAGGGACAGTGGCCTGTAGATTCCCTGCAGATGTAACTGCTCCAGGTAGGTTCCGGACAATACCACGGTCGGGTAGATCC
>JAYSLX010000033.1:0-21289 GCA_043725245.1 Geobacteraceae bacterium
CAGGATCCATCGGAGAACACGCATCCCTGATTTCCCCAGAATGTACACTCTGTACCGCGAAGCACTGTTTGACACTGCATATTCTTCCTCCTCTTCTGCATTCGGCTGTTTCAAACGTAAACCTAAATTTACCAATTTTGCAGTGATGAAGTCAACTGGAAAAATCCTTGTGACTACGCTCTGCCTTCACGGTTTCCCTTGACTCGTGTGTGGGTGTGTATTAACCTTTCACAGGGGCTGGGGGGGGCATTATTCCCGTTGACCGGCTCTGTATAAGCATCTACAGGAGGGAGTATGGCACGGATAACGTTCGGAACGTCCGGATGGAGGGGTATACTCTGTGAGGATTTCACCTTTGACAATGTAAGAGTGGTGACACAGGCCATTGCGGATCATGTAATTGCTTCTGGTGAGAAGGACAAGGGAATCATCGTTGCTTGTGATTCCCGCTTCATGGGAGAGCGGTTTACAAACGAGTCTTCTCAGGTGCTGGCAGGAGCCGGAATTAAGGTCTTTCTCTGTGACCGCGACACACCTACGCCGGTTATTGCTTTTGAGATTCTTCGTCGCAAGACCGCGGGTGCCATTAACTTCACTGCAAGCCACAATCCACCCGAGTACAATGGCATAAAGTTTTCACCTGCCTGGGCAGGGCCTGCCCTTCCTGAAACAACCAGCGATATCGAACGTCGTGCAAATGAGATGATCGGTGAAGTATGCTACAAGGTGCGGCCGCTGGATGCTGCAAAAAGGGATGGCCTCCTTGAGATGATCGACTGCAGACCTGCGTATCTCGCCGATCTGGAAACCAAGATCGACTTTGAGGCGGTCGGTCGTGTGGGTGGGATTGCCCTCAATCCCCTTTATGGAACCGCTCGTGGCTACCTCGACACCCCTTTAAGGAAGCGAGGTATTCCGTTTCACCAGATCAACGCCCACCGGGATCCTTATTTCGGAGGATTCCCTCCAGAGCCTGCTGAGAAAAATATTCGCGATTTCATCAGCATGGTAAAAGGCGACCCAGCCATTCAGCTTGGCCTTGCCACAGACGGAGATGCCGACCGCTTCGGCATCATAGACTCCGACGGCAGCTACATAGAACCAAACTATATCATTGCCTTGCTCCTTGATTACCTGATACGGGTCAGAAAGATGAGCGGTGGGGTTGCACGCAGTGTTGCCACCTCCCATCTGATTGATGCAGTGGCGCGTCATCACGGGATTCAACTTTTTGAGACACCGGTAGGTTTTAAATATATCGGCGAATTGATCAGCCAGGACAAAATCGTTATTGGCGGTGAAGAGAGCGCTGGGCTCTCCATTAAGGGTCATGTCCCTGAAAAGGACGGAATCCTCGCCTGCTTTCTTGTCGCAGAGATGGTTGCCCGCGAAGGGAAGAGCGTCCGCCAGCTTCTGGAGGAACTCTATGCAAAGGTGGGATGCTACCTTACCAGAAGGGATAATATCCGCCTTTCGCCGGAGTTGGAGGCGATCTACAAGGATAGGGTGAGTGCAGTACCTTCCGAGATTGGCGGTGTGAGGGTGAAAGATGTTGTCTCGATCGATGGTGTAAAGCTGATCCTTGAGGACGGCAGCTGGTTGCTCTTTCGCAAGTCCGGTACCGAGCCTGTGGTAAGGCTTTACGGCGAGGCTTCAAGAGAGGAGCGCCTGAATAAAGTTATGGAGGCTGGCAGAAAATTCATCCTTGGCTGATCTAAAAAGCCTCGAAATGATGTGGATTAAATAGGACTTGAATTGTCCTATTTAATGGTTATACTGGAAGAAAAAACCACGGAGGGGTTTATGTGGGATTACACAGATAAAGTCAAAGAACATTTTCTCAACCCGCGAAACGTGGGTGACATCCCTGATGCCGATGCGGTTGGAGAGGTAGGGAGCCTTGCCTGCGGAGATGCCCTGAAGCTCTTCATCAAGCTGGATGATTTGAAGGAGAGGATCGTCGATGCGAGGTTCCAGACATTCGGCTGCGGAAGCGCCATAGCCTCCTCATCTGCCCTTACCGAGATGATCAAGGGAAAGACCCTTGACGAGGCCCTTGCCGTGACCAACAAGGATATAGCGGACTTCCTCGGAGGCCTGCCTGAAGAGAAGATGCACTGCTCCGTCATGGGTCAGGAGGCCCTAGAGGTTGCCATTGCAAAGTACCGCGGAGGTCCATTGCCTGTTCACCAGGACCATGGGCATGACCACGAGCAGGAGGGTGAAATCGTCTGCAAGTGCTTCGGCCTGACCGACGGATTCCTGAAAAAGGTTATTGTCCAGAACCGACTTCACACCGCCGAACAGGTGACCCACTTCACCAAGGCTGGTGGAGCTTGTGGTGGCTGTATTCCCAAAATCAAGGAACTTATTGCAGAAGCCTTTGGAGAACAGAAAAGCGAAGCACCCAAGAGACCGGAAAAACTAACAAACCTCCGCAAGATGCAGCTTATCCAGGAGGTACTTGAGAACGAAGTGCGGCCTCAGTTGTGGGCAGATGGCGGTGACCTTGAATTGATCGACATAGCCGGTTCCACTGTGCAGATTGCCTTTCGTAAGGCATGCGCTGGATGCGCCTCTTCCGGTTACACAGCGAAGTTCGTGGAGCAGAAGCTGCGTGATTTGGTCAGCGATGACATCATTGTGGAGGAACTCCAGTCATGAAAGAGATCTACCTCGACAATAATGCAACAACCAAGGTTGACGAGGCGGTCTTTGAGGAGATGCGCCCTTATTTCTGTGAGCTCTATGGCAACCCGAGTTCCATGCACTTCTTTGGCGGCCAGGTGCAGAAGAAGGTTGACGAGGCCCGAGTACGCGTGGCGGATCTACTGGGGGCACAGCCTGAGGAGATCATCTTTACAGCTTGCGGCACTGAGAGTGACAATGCAGCCATCCGCTCCGCACTGGATGTCTTTCCTAACCGGCGCCACGTCATTACCACAAGGGTGGAACACCCTGCGGTGCTTACCCTCTGCCGTAACCTTACGAAGCACGGCTACCGTATTACCGAGCTGAATGTTGATGGTGCCGGCCGTCTGGATATGGATGAACTTAAGCGGGCACTTGATGAAGAGACTGCTATTGTTTCGATTATGTACGCCAACAACGAAACCGGCGTGGTTTTTCCCATTGAGGAGATAGGCAAGATGGTCAAAGGGAAAGGGGCACTTTTTCATACCGATGCTGTGCAGGCAGTGGGGAAGATCCCGCTGAACATGGCTACCTCAAACATCGATATGCTTGCCCTGTCCGGCCACAAGCTTCATGCACCGAAAGGGATAGGTGCACTCTATCTCCGCAAGGGGGTTCCCTTCCGGCCGTTCATGGTTGGAGGTCACCAGGAGAGGAGTCGTCGGGCCGGAACCGAGGCAACTGCCTCTATCATCGCCCTTGGCAAGGCCTGCGAATTGGCCGGCCAGTTCATGAAGCATGAGAACACCACCGTAAAGGAAATGCGCGACCGGTTGGAGGCAGAACTTCTCAGGCTGATTCCTGCAGCTCGCATAAACGGGGGCGGTGCCGAGCGTTTGCCCAACACAGTATCGATAGCTTTTGAGTTTGTCGAGGGTGAGGCGATCCTCCTCCTTCTCTCCGAAAAAGGTATCTGCGCATCTTCCGGAAGTGCCTGCACTTCAGGCTCGCTTGAGCCATCTCATGTCCTGCGTGCCATGGGGGTCCCGTTCACCTGTGCACACGGCTCCATCCGATTTTCCCTGTCGCGCTTCACAACTGATGCAGAGATCGACACCGTCATCCGGGAGATGCCACCAATTATACGCAGGCTCCGTGAGATTTCACCGTTCGGGCGGGAGTTTCTCACAAAATAGAAGAGCTGATTTTCTTGTTTCTGATACACGAAACCCCGCCATGCAGGCGGGGTTTCGTGTATCAGCCAGAATAACAGTAGTTGCAAGGGAGGCTCTAAAGATTTCTTGCACCGCCAGTGAAATTTTTTTAGGGGGGCGATAAGTCTGCGCTTGATTTTTCCCGTAGGGTTGCAGCGAAATCGTTCCAGTTAATTAATATGTATGCTATATTCGAACAAATTGCTAATTATTACATAGCGATAGGGGGAAACTAATGAAAATTATTTGCATTGCTATAGCATCGCTAACCTTACTTTGCGCATCAGCTTTTTGTTCTGATGATGCATTGAAAGGTTCTATTTCAGGCAAGATATCGGGCAAAAACGGAGAGTCGTTGTCAGGTGGTAAGGTATTATTGTTTAGGGTAGATTCTGGCCCAGCACCATCTCAAATGAGTTATTGGAGAATCCCCGATGAGATCGTTGATATAAGTGGTGGTGGCTACTTTATGGCGAAGGTGGCAGAGGGTCGATATTACTTAGCGGCAATAAAAAGAGCTTCGAATGAATCAATCGGTCCTCCCAGGGAAGGAGACATGATATATCCCCATAGCAGAAAAGAGTTAAAAAGTGAGCAAGAAAACCATGTTGTGAATAAAGGTCAAAACACAGATATAGGTGTTATTGCAGAAGCAGTTCCTTATAAAAAACAAACTGTAGCCTCCGACCTTAAAATTTCCGCAATTGAAGGAACAATTGTGGATATCAAGGGAAACCCTGTTCCAGATGCCATCGCATTCGCATATACACTGCCGAAATTCACAGGGAAGGCCCTATTAGCTTCTGCAAGAACAGATAAAGATGGGAAATATTCATTGCGAGTTAGTGAAGGAGGTAGTTATTACATTAAGATAAGAACTACTCGTGAAGGTGGACATCCAATAGAGGGAGAGATTATTGGTGTTTATGGAAATGATGCACCCTTGGCAGTTATAGTTAAAACTGGAGAGATAAAAACTGGAATAGACGTAGTAGGTAAACCATTTAAAAAGCAAAATAACAGAGTGCCACTGAATTCTAAATAACGGAGCTGCCTATGACATCAAAATCTAAAGAAATATTATGGTGTTTGATATCTATTCTGATATTTGTAACTACTGCATATTCAGCCCCCTGGGATAATAGCCAACAATTAAAAAAAATGACCGATGCATATGACATTAATAAACTGGAAACAGTAGAAGGGACAGTCGAAAGTTTCTTTGAAATAACTCCCCCCAAGTCTCCAAGCCTTGGGGTTCATTTTATTGTCAAAGCAGAGAGAGAGTCTGTTGATATACATCTCGGTCCTGCCTGGTATATAACGAATCGCGATAACATAATTGCTATAGGTGAGAATACAATTGCCAGAGGTGATTTGGTAAAGGTAGTTGGAGCAAAATTCGAAGGGCCTATGAACCCTAAACTCAAGCTGAGAGGGATAAGAGCTGCCGAAGTTTGGAAAAACGATGTAATAGTTTTCAAACTTCGGGACAAAAACGGGAAGCCCCTTTGGAGCGGATATTAATACTTGACATCCACACTAAACTTACATTAATTAACAAGCTATTTAATATCCCATAACAGAAGAAAGTGAGACGATGAAACGACTTAGAAGTTATCTATTTATGTGCTCTTTTATTGTACTGTCAATGCTAGTAATTGCAGACACCGATGCCGATGCAACAGAAAATGGCGTAAGCTCTGGAGTAAATGGTGCTACAGATTTCATGGCTGGAGCTGTTCCGCCTCCCGGCTTCTACTATCTGAACTATTTCACCTATTATTCGGCAAATACAGTGAAAAATACAAATGGAGACAAACTTTCCATCCCTTTTAATATCAGCTGCATCGCTGATGCAAACAGATTTGTATATATAACGGATTACAAAATAATAGGCGCTAATTATGGCATGCAGGTAATACTTCCTTTTGTTTATCAGGATCTGCAAACTCCTGTTGGCACACAGCGCAGAGCCGGGCTTGCCGACATCGTTGTAACCCCTTTATTGCTGTCATGGCATTCCAAAAACTGGCATGCGGCGGCAGCAATTGATGCTTTCTTGCCAACCGGCGACTATGACAAAGATCAAATTGCCAATATCGGTCGAAACTACTTCACAACCGAATTTGCATATGCTTTTACACTTTTATCCGACAGCGGGTTGGAGTTTTCCAGTAAATTGATGTATGACGTAAACTTCAAGAATGACGTAACAAATTATACATCCGGCAACGAATTCCATGCTGATTCTGTGCTAGGCGTTCATTGGGAAAAATGGAAGTTCGGATTAAATACTTATTTTTACAAACAAGTAACCGATGATAAAAGGAATGGTAATGTTTTTATCGATGGGAACAAAGGGCAGGTGTTTGCAGCGGGTCCTGCTCTTGGCTATCAATATAAAGACATTAATTTTGCATTCAAATACCTTAAGGAGATGATGGCAGAAAACAAGTCTGAAGGCGACAGCCTATGGTTTACTCTTGCGATTCCTTTTTTATAGGGAAAAATGTAAGAGTTCTGATGGGTAAGGGGAACTGTTCTCTTATTAATAAACTGTACATCATCGTTGGTATCATTTGACTGAGGAAAATACTATGTTTGTTGACAGACTCACATCTCCTGAGCGTATGATGAACTTGGCTCTGAAGAAAGGTATTGATCGGATTCCTGTGCTTCCCAATGCCACAGGCTATACCGGTGTAGTTGCCGGTATGTCTATGAAAGAATTTTATCTCGAACCGGAAAATATGCTGAAAGCACAGCTTTGGGCTGCTGAATTACACCAGTACGACACAATACCCGGCTTTGACATTCCATCATTTGCTGGATGGGACTTTGGCGGGGAAATGCAGTTTCCACCCCGTGGGAAAATTCAGTTCCCTGTGCTGACCAGGCATGCCGTGGAACAGCCATCGGATGTCGATAATCTGAAACTACCTGATCTGGACACGGCACCTGCTGCAAGTAGATATCTGAAGTTCGCCCGGTTGACTCATGAAGCCGGATTTCCGGTAGGCATACATTTACAAGCCCCTTTAAGCAACGCGGTGTGCGTCGCAAGCACGGAAAAGGTCTTGCGATGGTGTTACAAGGAGCCGGAACTTGTTCACAGGATCCTTCGGCTGACCACCGACTATACCTTAAACCTTGCAAACCGTTTGATTAACGAATTCGGAGCAGAGAACTGCTGTGCATTTGAGCCGTGTGCGGTAGAGTCCAATGCGGTGATACCTCCAAAACTGTTCGAAATTTTCGCTCTCCCGTACATACAAGAGATTCATGACAAGCTTATCGCCAGAGGCGTGCTCCCTTGGCTGATTCATCTCTGCGGTGACCATACCCAGAATCTCCGTTTCTGGAAAGATGAAGTACATGTACTTCCCCGGACGATATTTAACCTCGGCAGCAAAGTCGATCTCGCGTACGCCGCTGACGTCCTTGGCGAAGAGTATATCATTGGTGGGAATGTCCCTACCACCTTGCTGCAGAATGGAAGACCCGATGAAGTGTTTGAAGAAAGCCGAAAAATCATCGAAAAGATGAAGCATTTCGGTGGCGGTTTCGCCTTGATGCCGGCTTGTGCAATGCCGCTTGCTGCTCCGCCTGTTAATGTGCATGCGCTTGTCAGGGCTGCCAGGACTTTTGGAAACTATGAGTAGACGGTTTCAAACCTTATTGATTTTGCAGGTTCAGGGAGGCATGTTTAATGTCAAGGATTAGAGAAGATGTTATAAGAGATCTGACGGAAAGCGTCCTCAACATGGATGAGGATCTGGCAGTGAAAGCTGCACAGGAAGCTGTCGAGTCTGGCCTGGATTTATATGAGGCTATCAATAGCGGCCTGGTGGTTGGGATGGAAAAAGTCGGCGACCTTTTCGAAAAGGGGGAATACTTTGTACCGGAACTGCTTATGTGTTCAGATGCCATGTATGCTGCTCTTGAGGTGCTGAGGCCGCATCTTAAGGTGGAAGAAAGTTGTGAAAAGATCAGATGTGTCATTGGCGTAGTTGAGGGAGATACACACGATATTGGAAAAAACCTGGTAAAAATTATGCTTGAAGTAGCCGGTTTTGAAATACATGACCTCGGCAGGAACGTACCTAGTTCAGCCTTTGTGGAAAAGGCCATAGAGGTCGATGCCGCCTTGATCTGCCTTTCTACCTTGATGACTACAACCATGGACGGAATGGAGATGGTAATCGAGCAGCTGGTTGAGGAGGGGGTCCGCGAGCGCTTCAAGGTAATGGTTGGCGGAGGACCGATATCCTCTGCTTTTGCTGCAAAGATAGGTGCTGATGGCTATGCTGCAAATGCGTCGACCGCGGTCAAGGTCGCCAGGGATCTGTGCGGGACTTTCTCCTGAATCATGATAGACGAGAACATGAACTGTAAAGAACGACTGATCAACATCCTGCAAAAGCAGAAGGTTGACAGGCCCGCTTTCATATGTCCAGGCGGGATGATGAATATGGTCGTCTCTGAAGTCATGGAGACGCTCAACTGCTGCTGGCCTGAGGCACACACAGACTCGGCAAAGATGGCGGAACTGGCTCTTGGCACCAATCGACTCACCAGCATTGAAAACCTTGGACTCCCTTTTTGTCTCACGGTAGAGGCTGAGGCTATGGGAGCAGCCGTTGACCTTGGCAGTAAAGAGAATGAACCACGGATCATCTCATATGCTATTGACAAGATGTCGGAGATTGGAACTCTTCGTAACATTGAGCTGTCACAAGGGCGCTCCAGGATCTGTATAGATGCGGTAAGGATACTTAAACAGCAACATCTTGATTTACCCATTATTGCCAACCTTTCCGGGCCGATGACCCTTGCTACATCACTTATTGATCCTTTTGTTTTCTTTCGTGCCATGCGCCGAGACAAAGTTGCTGCCCATCTCCTAATCCAACTTGCAGTTAAGAATATTATCACGTTAGGCGATGCTCTTATTGAATCTGGTGCGGATGTAGTCTGTATATCCGATCCCAGCGCAACGGGCAGCCTGATAGGGCAAGCTGCTTTTGAGGAGTTTGTGCTTCCGTACTTAAATAAGATCACAGATCATTTCAGAGAAAAATTCAACGTACCATCCATTGTCCATATTTGTGGCGATGTGAGCTGCCTGGGTCAGGCTTTGAATGAAATTGCCGCTGAAGCTGTGAGCATTGATTCAATCGTCGGAATAAACGTTTTACGGGGACTTGCTCCGAATAAGATAACCATGGGGAATATCAGTACCTCGCTGCTGGAACGTGGTCAGCCTGATGAGCTTTATCATGCCGGATTATCATGTCTTTCTCAAGGGGTTGACATTCTTGCCCCTGCCTGCGGAATCAGTCCCAGAACTCCTGTCAAAAACATCAAGCGTCTTGCCGAATCCATTACTCATCACCAGGACACATACTGAAATGGCAGAAGTTGTTTTTTATCCTGCTAATCGATCAATAGTAGTTGAAGAAGGTACTTCAATTCTTCAGGCTGCTCGATTGGCCGGAGTATTGATTGAGTCTCCCTGTAACTGTTCGGGTACCTGCAGAAAGTGCAGGGTAAAACTGGTTGGTGAATCCCTGCAACATGTCCAGCAGAAGGGTATGCTCAACATCCATGATATCAGCCTGGGGATCGTATTGTCGTGTGAGACCGTGATACTGGCTGACATATCGGTAGAAGTCTTTACTCAGGATCAATACAATCCATTACAGGTAAATGGAGAAGCATGTCCGGTTGAGCTTGAACCATTTATCCGTAAGATATTTTCAGAAACGGAACAGATCACAAAAGTATACGCTGGTGATAGTATTTTTGCCATTGAGGCTGGCAATACGGTGTGCATCAATTTTGGTGTTGTTATTGACATAGGCACTACGACACTTGCTGCAGCTCTGATTGATCTAACTACTGGAGATCAAATCGCAGTTGTTTCAGAATTAAATCCGCAGAGTCATTATGCACAGGATGTAATGTCCAGAATCAAATTTGCATCACAAGATAGCGGTCTGCATGAAATGTTCAACTTGCTGATCACAAAGATCAATTGCATGATTGAAGAGCTGAAATCCGTTGCAGGTGTTGATGCCGGTTCTGTTTATGAGGTTATCTTCAGCGGTAATACCTGCATGCTGCACCTGGCGATGGGATTGAATCCGGTTACTCTGGGCAAGTACCCATATATACCTCTGACCTATGGAGATATTTATAAAAAAGCTTCGGATTGTAAGCTTCTTATGGCGGATGATGGGCTGATTTACGCTCCCCCGATCATATCGGCTTATATCGGGGCGGATATATCTTCGGGGATACTTGCGACAAGTCTGCACCAACGGCAAGGAGTAAATCTGCTGGTGGATATCGGCACAAACGGTGAAATTGTCATGGGTTTTGACGGCATACTCTACGCAACGTCGGCTGCTGCGGGACCTGCTTTTGAGGGGATGAATATTACCTGTGGCATGCGTGCAGCCAGAGGTGCGGTTGAAGCATTTACCTTTGATGAAAAAAACGGGATTTCTTTTGGAACTATTGGTTCCACAATAGCAACAGGAATATGCGGGAGCGGTTTACTGGATATTGTAGGAGAGCTGGTTGCACATGGAGTGATCAGCAGAAACGGCAGGTTTAAGGATCCGTGCAGTGGCGAAATCCATCCGCTATTACAAGAGAGACTGGTTTTGCTGGAAGGTCGTATTGCATTCAAGATAACGGAGAACATTTTCCTTACCCAAGAGGATGTCCGTCAGGTCCAATTGGCGAAAGGGGCGTTGCGGGCTGGTATCGAAATGCTGTTAAAGGAAACCGGAAATGTAGCGTCGGCTGTAGACAGGATATTCATTGCCGGTTCTTTTGGATATCATCTTAGGGGAAAAAACTTGTTGGAGGTTGGCCTGCTTCCAGCTGAGTTTGCCGGAAAGATTGATTTTGTCGGCAACACCTCATTGTTCGGCGGCCAGGCTTTACTTCTGAACAGATCATTAAGAACTACAATTGCAGAAGTGGTTAAAAATATAAGGGTGATTGAACCAGGGCAGTATAAAGACTTTGACAGGCTGTTTGTCAGTTGCCTTGCATTTTGAATCCCGCATTCACCGATCTACATCTTTCCATCCATTCTTTCAGGAGAGTAAGATCTGAGCTGGTTTTCTCCATGGTGAGGTTAAAATCACGACAGAAGGTTTTGCCCTTAGCCATGAAATCTATGTCGTCTTCCACTCCGGTATCTACAATCAGACCACGTCTGTAGTGCGTGAACAGGCGTTTTGCCATATCCATCGGATCTTTCCCATATTTTACCACCCTGTCCAGTTGTAGACCCTTTATAATCATCTCTGTATTAATCTCTGCCCACCCCGGTGTAATAAACCAGGTTCCAGCCTCTCTCCGAATCTCTTCTGCGTATCTTTCAGGGGTCAACAAGAGTGAGATGCAATCATCCACCTGGGGTAAAACCACCGGTATCTCGAATTCCTCTTCAATACCTTTCAGTGATTGGCAGTAGCCATATCCCAAAAAGACGACATCTACGGTGTGCTCCATGGCTACAACGCTTGCCTTGACGGCTTCTTTCAAATTTGCCGAGTCGATGTGCAGTGCACCATCAAGATAGATGATTTGAGAAACTTCCGGAAAATTTGGAAGCAGCTTGTCAATCTCGCGCTTTATGACATTGCAGGCAACAATACCTATTTTCAAAGTTCGTAGCTCCCTCGACCAGTATGAGATTAAACTCAACCAGCTTTCGGCCCAGAGATCGTTGAAGTGGCCAGATTTTCAGCAGTGGTGAACAAAAGTGCTAAATGAAATTCGCGGGAAGGATTCAGTCTAACGGTTTAGTGGTTTTGGGGTTTCTTGAAAACCTTTTGGCTTTAAGTGAAACTCCATCCAGTTTCTGTTCTTTTTTTATGGTAACCATAACCGGCTCATCGGCACTCATAATTTCCCCGTTTTCCGGGCTCCCGCCTCCGATTACACCTCTTATCTTCAAATAAAATGTGCCACCATCATGGACACGTAACAGGTACTTTCCATTAATGTCAGTTCTGGTGGAAACAAAGGCCGGTCTTCCCGTAGAGTCCATTGAAAAGGAGGCAAATACCATGACACCTACTACAGGTTTCCCCTCTATATCTGAGACGACCCCTGATATCGCAGTAATGCCCTTGTCAAACTCTTGCAATTTCACCGGTAATATCGAAGCATTAAGCTGACCAAGGTTCAATATTGCACCTGTGGTAAGGATCAAGGGGATAGGATTTCCCTTAGAGTCCCCATGAAAATAATGGAACTCGTCAACCTTTGCCGGGCCCATATCAGCATTAGGATCTTTTTGGGCAGCCTGTAAATAGTAAGTACCTTCCGGAACCTCTATTGAAAATTTGCCATCCTTGTCAGCGGGAAAGAACTGGTCAGGAATACGCCAGTATTTATCATGCGAAGGGGGAGGGCCTTTCGATTTATCAAACAGGAAAACAACCCCGTTAATCATCGGAGTTTTGGCAATCATTAACTGCCCGGAGATAGTGGCAGGTGGAACTGGTGATTTACCTGTCAGGGTGGAATCGGAGGGTACTACACAGTAAGCGGGAACTGCTGTTGTTACTAAAAGAACTATCAGGCACCACAGCTTCATAATCACCTCTTTTGCCATTATCCCGCCGTTCAGGTTGTTTTGGCGTTTTTGACCGTCCTAGAGGTTTATCTCACAATCCTGGTGCTATGGCAAGTATCCAGGGGCCGCAGCCACATCGATGACACAGTATTTACTTTTCGGTACAGACATTTGACTCAGCCGAATAGGGTTTCGCAAAGACCATTTTCTCGCTATAGGGTGATTTATCTGTCCCACTGACTGACCTGACCCGATAGCGGTATTGTTTGCCCGGGTCTATGGCTATGCTGTCGGTATGAGTAAAGGTGGTTCCACCAACAATGGTCTTGAGAAGCACCCAGTTTCCGTCCCTGACCTGACGTTCGATTTCATAGCCGGTCGGCGCATCACACGGGTTGGGTGTGCACAGAATGGGACTCCACTCAAGCTTGATCCTGAAACCGCCGTCCAAGGCTGTTAAGATAAGATTCTGTAATGGCATGGCTGATGTCGTGCCGGACACCTCTGCACTGGGCACAGAATCTCCGCCGGTAGTGTTCCAGCATTTCACCCGGTAATAATAGAGGGTTTTCTCCTTAAGCCCAGTGTTTGGGTAACTGACAACAGCGATAGTTGACTGCGTCGGACAAGTTACCGTTGGATAGGGCTCGCCGCAGTACGACAGAGTGTAGGTTGCTGGTATGTTGACAATTTCACCCCATGTGCCGCCTGACCCTTCTTTGCGCTCCAACTTATAGTTGGTGGCGCTGGCAATCACTGGCCAGGAGAGGTCAATCTGATCCTCGGATATGACAGCCAAAGAAAGTGTGGTAGCAGGCGGAGTTGTGATGACGGACAGTTCGTTGCTGTAATCGGCATCTCCGGCGGGGTTTTGCGCGTAGACGCGGTAAGTATAGAGTGTACCGGAACTAAGTCCGTTATCGGTGAAGCTTGTAGCGTCCTTGGCTGGAGAGCTGAAATAAAACCAAGTGCCTGTGCCGACTTTCCGATCAACCCTGTAGTTGGCATTACCGGTGACATTCGTCCAGGTCAGCGTGATACTGGAAGCGGTAACTCCGCTCAAGGCAAGGGTCGTTGCGATTGACTTTGTAGTCTGGGAGACGATGTTGCTGTAAAGGGAATTCTGGGTAATCGGTGGTCCGGACGGGCCGATAGCCTGAATCTTGTAACAATAATAGGTTCCGGGAGTGAGGGCGGTATGGTTGTAAGTTGCGATGTTGATCGCCTGAGCAATAGGCCCGCTCCAGTTGTCATCGGTGCAGCTTGCCCCGGAGCGGAGTTTCCAGTACAGCTTGTAACCGTTATCTCCATAGACATCGGCCCACGTTGGGGTTAACTGGGTTGTCGTGGCACTTCCCGGTGGGTCAACCATGACAGGAGCCGGTGGCGTTACGGTAATCCACAGCTCATTACTCCATGCCGTGTAGTCAGTGGCATTATATTTGTTCCTCACTCTGAAGCGGTAGGTATATCCCGGTATCAGGCCAGTGTTGGCATCGCTGCTGATAATCGTGCTTCCGCCATCTGTCGGCTGATACTGGGAGTAAGTGGTGCAGGTACCGGAAGTAATCACCCTGATTGTCGGAGTATTCTGATCAGTTGCCTGGGAATTGCAGCGCTCAATCTCGTAGAGGACGGAAGTCGGTGCTTTGTTCCAGCCAACTTCAATCGTATTGCCACTCAATGACGGTCTTCTGTAGGTGTGGCCCACTTCCGGCGCCCAGTAGGTGGAGCTGATATTGACTGGTGTTGCTGCCGGAATGGTAAACATAAAGTTATTGATGTTCGTCGTTACGTTAGTTCCTGCTACATGCGGCAATCTTCCTTGCTGGTATATCCAAAATAAACCTGGGATAAGCGTGTCGGTAGCTGACAAGTCTACCTGTCTTCTCACCGTCCACGATTCTACTGTGGGTGAGGTGTATAACTTCAGGGCGCTGCCTGTTCTTGCGATTCTCATTTTGCCTGACGTTTCGCTGGACGGGATAATCTGCATGTCGTTAACGCTATAAATGGGATCGTATATCTGGACCCAGTATGCTTCAATTGCCTGTGCAGCTGATCTTGGATCGAAAATAGTATATGAGTCGTTGCTGGCTATCTGGTAAGGGAACGGGGTACTCACTGTAATGCTGCTGGCGGTATTGCTTGCGATTGTCCTGAACAGACCGATGTTGGGCCCGCTGGTCATATACAGATAAAAGCCTGCCCACTGGTCAGGGCCTGTGGCCCAGTTCTTGGGCGGCAGGGTAGAGCCGTTGTTTTTCGATGAATCGTTAAGCAGGCTGTTGGTGTTGTTAATACCGTCCTGTGTATTTCCGTTTGTAACGGCATTTCCTGCGATGATATTGATCCGGTAGGAGTCACCTACTATTTTGTAAGAGTTGCCGCTGCCAATCGAAGATGTGAAGCCTGTTCCTTCCACTGTAACGCTGGTGGCGTCATTGCTTGCGATCCTCATCGACTTGCCGGCATTGGGTCCGTCAACCATAACCAGAGCATAATTCGTCCAGACATTGGTAATCCAATTTGTTGTGCCGGTGGAATCGACAAGTTTAGTATTGCTGTTTCCGCTTGCGGCGGCAGTTCCCAAAACCCCTGACGGATCATAGGGGAACGCGTTATCCAGAGTTATGCTGTTCGTTGTGCTGTTGGTAATCTTCCGTACCAACTGATTATTGGGGCCGGAAATAATCTGCACATAGTAGTCCTTCCATTTGTCAACCGGAGTCCAGTTCTTCCAGGCAGTGGCTGAACCTGCCATGGCCCTTGTATCAGAAATGGTTTTTGTCCCTGCCGTATAGGCGCTGGCCCGTCCATAATCCTGTGGGACCAGCCTGCCCCGATTAATATAGGACTGGTAAGACTTGCCCGATGGTGACTGAAAATCGAACCTGACAGTCGCGTACGTGCTGGAAAGGTAAAGGTACGGCAGAGTGGTATCAGTCGTAATCAGACCGGGAGTGATTGTGTAGCCGAATTTGTTGTCAAAGTCGCCGGTTAGGGGGGTCAGGTCTTTCAAATTAAGCAGTTCGTAGTTTGTGTTGGCGCCATAGCCGGGAGCAGCAGAGTAGAGATCTGCCGTGCCACTGTTCAGTTTCAGTTTTGCATTCCCCTTGGTGGTTGAGGCGGGGGTAACTGCAGTAGTCAGCTTGCCGGTGACGGCAATGGAACCGATCAGATAGGTGTCGGTCGCGAGTATTGGATTGGCAAATGGAGTGCCGACGGTAATGGTGGTTGCTGTTTTAGCGGTTATGTTCCGTGACTGGCCGTTGTTGAGGCCTGAGGTCATCATCAGGAAGTACCCTTGGCTCCAGTCTGTCAGCCAGGTTTTTGTCGAGTCCACAAGCTCTGTGGTGCTGCTGCCGGGGCTGCCGACTGCGGTGCCAAACTGGCTGGCCGATGGTAGTAAAGCAAAAGTATTGCCGACAGCATTGTTACTGGTGAATACCGGAGAGACGGTAAAACGCTTGGTTGTATTGTCGTATAATGAGATGGGTCGCGCATTTCCCTGGTTAGGGCCGGAGGTCATATACAGGTAGTAGCCGGTGTAGTCATGTTGCCACGCATATGAAGAATCAGACAGTGTGGTGTTGGTGCCGAACGCGGTCGCACTGCCGAAATAGGTGGCAATTCTGGCAGATGGGGTAATCAGGTAGGTCTCACCAATAGCAATTGCATTTGAGAAGGCAGTTGTTGTCAGGGTGGTGGCTGTTTTAGCGATTATCGGACGGGCCTGGCCGCTGTTGAGGCCAGAGGTCATCATGAGGAGGTACCCCCCCTGTGACCAGTCTGTCAGCCAGCTGTTTGCCGTATCCGTAATCTCCGTGGTAGTGCCGGGGGCGCCAAACGCAGCACCGAAGTATGAGCTGAACTGAGCAGAGGTTATTAAAGCGTAACTGTTGCCGATGAGATTGGCAGTGTCGAATCCCGGGGTTACGGTAATCGTTTTGGCCGTGCTGTCATTGGCGGTTACCAGACGGGCTTTCCCCTGGTTAGGACCGGAGGTCATCTGCATGTAGTAGCCGGTGTAGTTGGCCTGCCATACGTGTGCCGTATCATACAGTACCGTGGTGGTGGGAGCTGTCCCGACTGCAGAACCGAAATAGGGGCCGATTCTGGCAGGTGGGGCAATCAAATAGGTATCCCCTGAAGCAGATGCATTGGGGAAAGGGTCGGTTATCAGAGCGGTGGTGGTATTACTGACAATCCTCCTGGCGTGGCCATTATTGCTGCCTGATGTCATCATCAGGTAGTACCCGGCCCAGCCGTTTACCGTGCCTGATGCAGCCTGGTTCAACTGTGTGGTGGTGCCGATGGCATTAGCAGCCCCGAAAAAGGAGGCGATCCTGTAGGCATCGCCGATAACAATCGGTACAGCGAATGCTGCTGATGTATATTGGTCAGTAACACCATTTACGGTAATTACCCGTTCCAGGCCAATATTGGCGGCGTTGACACTATTGGTAATCTTGATTTTGAAACCGGACCATTCATTCATGCCCCAGGTTTTGTAACCATCTAATAGGTTGATGTTGTTGCTGGTAGCAGTTCCTGATACGGTCTGCAGGACGACATAGCTGTCTCCCTGATTGATGGTTTCGGTAGTAAAGGCTGGGCTGGCATAGAATGCCGAATTGACGCTGCCGGCGACCCTCTTGGTGTATATGTTTGCTCCTGAGGTGATGACTACCGGACGGTTTATCAGGTAATCGGCCGTGGGCCAGTACTTGGTCGCATCTTCGATTATACTGTAGGAAGATTCAAACTCGTTGGTGGATATGGAGAGGGTCGGTGCATCCGGCGGGGTAGTCTTGCACACCGGGGCACTGGGTGCATCGGGCGGGGGATTTGTCACTTCGGTGCTGTGCGCCGTTACTTTATAACAATATTGGGTACCTAGTGAGAGAGGGGTATGACGATAGGCAACATTGTTTATCGGGTGCGCCGCGACAAGCGTTGACCATGGCCCGGTGTTCGTCGGACCGGTTTCAATTTTGTAATTGCTTTCGCCCGGCTGTGCGTCCCAGCTAAGGTCAAGAGCTGTGGTGCTATACGGTAAAACGGTCAGGGTCGGGGCGGTGAGATTCGTCCAGGCATATATTATGGTGCTGGCGGCGGATGAATTGGGAGAACTGTTGGTGGCGGTAATTCTGTACCGGTAATTGGTGCCAGCCGTCAAGCCGGTTATGGTAGTTGACGTAACGGCTCCCACGGTAGTTTTGGTCGCCCAGGGTACGGTAGTATAATTAGCATCTAGGCCATTACAGGTACTTGGGGTGGTGCTGTCATTGCAGGTCGATTGCTCTATGGTGTATGCCGTTGCTGCGGTCACTGCAGTCCAGACCAGATCAATCGTTGTTTGGGATGCCCCGGTGGGGTTGTTCAGGGTCGGTGTACCCAGAATCGTCTTGGCTGCAATGTTATTGCTCAAGGCGGAATAGCCGGAAGCGTTGCCGGCCTTGACTTTATAATTATACGTCACGTTTGTGGTTAATCCGGTAACGGTACAAGTGCCGACGGCAATGTCCGTGCAGCCGACAACATCGACACCGTCGCGTTGCAGCGTATATTTTGTAGCGCCGGAGATGTTGTTGTTCCAGGTCAGCGTCATCTGGGTTGTGGCTATCCCGGTGGCAGCGTTCAGTGTTGGCACACCCAGGGCCGCTGTGGCGGTTTTCACTGCACTCCAGCCCGAAGACAGACCATTGAAGGCTCTGACTCTGAAATTGTACACATGATCCGGTGTCAGTCCGGTCACACTGCAAAAGAGAGTGCTACCGTTAATGGTACAACCAGAAGCGACCCATCCGCTGCCTGCCGTCGTATCGTCTTTTTGCAGCTCATAGGAGGATAGATTCGCCCCGGTGACAACTGGGTTTACCCAGGTAAGAGTCATACTCGTATTGGTTATCAATGTGGGAGTCGCAACATCCCATGTCGGCACGGCCAGCGCTGCCGTGCCGGTAATCTCGTTGCTCCAGACGGAATCTCCGCCGGTATTGGTGGCCTTGACTTGAAAGTTGTATATGTTTGGTTCTGTTAGTCCGGTAACGGTGCAGGTGATGCTGGCCTGGTTGGTGCAAAAGTTGGCATAACTGCCGCCCGACAGCTTGTATTGTAATGTATAGGTAGTTGCCCCGGTGGGAGCGTTCCACCCCAGAACCATCTGTGTATTGGTTATTCCGGTGGCTGCATTTAATGTAGGAGCTACCGGTTTGGTCGGCGCGTACTGCTCGGCGCTGGGGAGCGAATATCCGGGGGCGCTGTTGGTGCTGACCCGGTAATAATAAATTGTGCCGGGAGTAAGCCCGGAATCGACATGGGAATTCTGACCAGCTGTTTTGAGGGTAAGATCTGCCCACGTCCCACCGGAAGTTATTTTGCGTTCTATCTTGTACCCGGTATTATCCGTTATCTGAGTCCAGTTCAGGGTTATTTGGGCTGTGGAATCCACTGTCAGGGCCAGGGTCGGTGCCTGAAGTCTGGTGGTGATGCATGTTTCGGTTTTTCGCGAATTCAGCGTGCCTGAAATGGCTTCAATCGCATAGCAGTAGTTCGTGCCGGGGAGCGGAACGGTGACATCCGGGTAGTTTACGGAGCCTGCAACGGGTGAGCTTATCAGTGTCCAGACACTAAGCGGACTGGATGGGCCTGGCGTCCGGTAAATCTTGAATGAAGGGATAATAGAGAAACTGACTGTGGGGGCAGAAGCATAACCTGAGCCACCGCTCGTTTTTGTTACAGCAGTTATGGCGCCACCTGATACCGTAGCAGTAGCTGTTGCACCTGTACCGCCGCCACCGGTTAATATGACGGCAGGAGCCGTGGCATACCCTGTGCCGCCGTTTGTTACTGCAATGGTGGTTACTGCACCACTCGATACCGTAGCCGTGGCAGTGCCGAGACCGCTGGTGGGCACCTGTTGCCAGGCCAGATCAATTTTTGTATAATCCGCCTGGGTAGCTGCCGTAAATGGGCCAGGAACCAGCAGGTAGGGGTTTGTCTGCTTCAAAACGATATAATCCGTGTTGTCCGAGGCATTCGTGGTAAAGCCGGCAATAAATGCCTCACCCCGATAGTTAACGGTGATTGCGGTTGCCTCGTCCTGCCTGCCGGTTCCATCAAATTTCATTGCCCCCTGATAAGTCCCTTCATAGTCGTAAATCAGGGAAAGAACGTCAGAGCTGGCATCAAATGCCGGATCTGTGTCCAGCCCGGACCTGGTATTGCCGGCCAGATAAATGTAGCCGGACGAATCCATAGTCATCGCGGTGACGTATTCAAAGCCGGCCCGATCAAAGTTCTTGTTCCAGATCTCCGCGCCGTCGGCCGGGTTGTATCTTATCAGGTGAAAATCGCTGTCGGTGGCGTTCACATAGGCAGTGCCACCAACCACCACCTTGCCATCGATCGGGTCAACCTTGACGGCCTTGGCGCGGGCATCAAAATTGGGATTGTTGAATTGCGCGGACCAGATTCTCCGATTGCCTGCAGCTACTGTTGCGCCATCATACTTGATGGTATGGAAAACAGTATTGCCGGCGCTATTTTTAGCCTGCCCGGTTACATAGGCATTTCCATCTTTGTCCACCGCTATGGAAAATGCTTTGTCATTACCAAAGCCGCTGTCAAAGGTGTCAGACCAGATGAGGGCGCCGGTGGTGCCGTTGTATTTTGCGGTAAACCAGTCGTAGTTGCCGGTAGGGTTATCCGTAGAGGGGTAGCTGTAGCCGGTTACAAAAACATTGCCGGTCGCGTCGAAGGCCATTGCGCTGGGAATGTCGTTGCGGCTGCTGTCGTAGACAATAACATTCGGAGTCCAGAGTTTCGTTCCGCTATTAGCGTATTTTATGATGAAGGTATCGAAATTACCCGAGGCGTTTTTGCCATAACCAATGACAACACTGTTATTACTGCCATCCTTGACCATTGCAATCGCTGTTGCAATATCAGTCCGCATATAGCCGCCATACTGATGATACCACAGCAGATCCGGCACTGTGGCCGGATCATTCAGGCTGGCGGTTGCAACCTTTCTGGTATAGAGATCATCGCTCTTTTCACCGCTGCTCGAGAGAAAGGCCGTGCCGGTGACCAGCACATTGCCTGAGCTGTCCAGTGCTACGCCGGCGGCCATGTCGGTGTCACCGCTGTCGTAACGGGCCTTCCATTTTACCGACTTGTCGATCTTATCAAGCTTGAAGGTCATGTAATCGTTTGAATACATCCCTGCAACGCCCTCTTCCTCCAGGTCGCTGTAACCGGTCACCACGGGATTATCATCGGAATCAATCGTTATGGCTGTGGCTACGTCGTCCGAATTGGCCGCTCCATTATAGAGGTAGCTCCAGGTTGGAACTATTTCATTCACCGTCTTTGTAAGGGCGCGGGCTTCGTTGCTGTAGTCGGAATCACTGTTTGCAGCATTGTTGGCCATGACCCGGTAGTAATAGTAGTTGTTGGGTACAAGGCTACTGTCAGTATAGGTTGTCGTGTTGGCCGTGAGCGTGGCCGGAATTGTTGTTAAATCAGCGAATGCCCCGCTTTCACCCATCTTCCGCTGAATGACGAATTTATCTTCATTTATGGAATTATCTTTCCAGGTAAGGGTTATGGAGGTACCGGATGTGGCAGTAGCTGTCAGGTTGGTGGGTGGGTTGAGCGCCCCGAAGTCATACTTGACAGTTTGTAAGTTAAACCCCGTAACTATGCTGTCTGACCAGCCAGCCACATAAACACTCCTTGGCACTGGTCCTCCTGCGGGTTCCAGGGCAATGCCGACTGGTCGGTCATTTTTCTTGTCGCTGCCATTCCAGGCTTTTTCCCAGAG
>JAYSLX010000034.1:0-4767 GCA_043725245.1 Geobacteraceae bacterium
CTGCGGAGCTGGTGCCTCAGAAGTCGATCCCCGCTGTTTTCGAGGACGTTGAAAAGGGGCGGGCTCTTTACGGTCTGGTGCCGGTGGAGAACTCCACCGAAGGGGTTATCTCCCATACCCTCGACATGTTCATGGAGAGCGACCTGAAGATCAATGCCGAGGTGATTCTGGAGGTTTCACACTTTTTGCTGTCACGCACCGGTCGTTTCGAGGACGTCAAGAAGATCTACTCCCATCCGCAGCCTCTGGCTCAGTGCCGTCGCTGGCTGACCGAGAACTTTCCCAACGTACCCCTGGTGGACGTTGCCTCCACTACCCTGGCTGCCCAGATCGTCAGTGAGGACTACTCAGCGGCTGCCATTGCCAGTCAGTACGCGGCAACGCTCTACGACCTCAAGGTGGTCAAGGAGAGGATCGAGGACCAGGTGAACAACGTCACCCGCTTCCTGGTTATCGGGAGCCGCCTTGCCGAGAAATCAGGGGATGACAGGACATCACTCATGTTCTCGGTGAAGGACGAACCGGGGATACTCCACCGGATGCTGGAGCCGTTTGCCAAGCGTGGGGTCAACCTCTCCAAGATCGAATCGCGTCCCAACAAGACCAAGGCATGGGAATACATCTTTTTCCTCGACCTTGCCGGTCACATCAGCGACCCATTGGTTTCAGATGCTGTGCAGGAGTTGAAGGGGTTCTGTCAATTCGTCAAGATTCTCGGTTCGTATCCCAGGGCAAAATGAGGAGCGCGCTCCTAACAAAAGAAACTATGCGTGGAGCTTCAGTATGCCGCTGATTGAGCGGTTGGCCATAATAGGTGTCGGACTCATCGGCGGCTCGCTTGCCCGCATTCTCCGGGAAAAAGGGGAGGTGGGGGAGATCGTCGGAATCGGCCGGGGGGAGTCAAACCTGGAACGGGCCGTGGAGCTTGGGGTTATTGACCGCTACAGCCATGATCCTGCCCAAGGTGTTGCCGGTGCCGACATGGTCTTTCTTGCCACGCCGGTCTGCACCATTGCCGGTATTGTTGCTGAGATTGCCCCTGCCCTCTCTCCAGGCTGCATCGTCACCGATGGCGGAAGCGTAAAGGAGGAGATTGTCTCCGCCTGCGAGCCGCTGATGCCTGCCGGATGTCACTTTGTCGGTGGTCACCCGATTGCCGGGACCGAGAGGTCTGGCGTGGATGCATCCTTCTCGAGCCTTTATCAGGGTCGCCGCTGCATTATCACTCCGACATCCGCTACCGACAAGACTGCGCTGGCAAAGGTGGTCCGGATGTGGGAGATCGCCGGCAGCGATCTGGTGCTGATGGACGTGGCAAAGCATGACCGGGTGGTGGCGGCTATTTCACACCTGCCGCACATGGTTGCCTACAGCCTGGTTAATGCCGTGGGTCAGTACGACGGATATGGCGAGAACATCCTCAAATATTCGGCAGGCGGCTTCAGGGACTTCACCCGCATAGCATCGTCAGACCCGGTGATGTGGCGTGACATAGCCCTGCAGAACCGCCAGGCACTAATTGAGATGATGGATTTTTTCGCCGGCTACTATGCTGAACTGCGGGGCCTGGTGGCCAACGGCGACGGAGATAAGTTGGAGCTGTTCTTTGCCCGTTCCAAGGAGTACCGGGATGGGCTTGTAACAGGTGAGGCGCAGATCGGGCTGCCAACCGCCGCCGCACAGGATGATTTGGAAACCGCTGCTGCGCAACTTAGGGCATGCGAACCGCGAGAGGAGAGCTGAACGTGCAATCATACACCGTATACCCGGCCAAAGGGATCCGCGGTGAGATAACCGTACCTGGGGACAAGTCGGTTTCCCACCGGTCCATCATGCTTGGCTCGCTGGCAAGGGGGACCACAACGGTTCGAGGTCTCCTGCGCGGCGAAGACAATATGGCGACACTCAAGGCCTTTCAGTCGATGGGGATAAAGACGCGGGACGACGGGGAGACCCTCACCATTTTGGGGAATGGGCTCCATGGACTGGTCGAGCCGGAGGATGTGGTCGATTGCGGCAACTCCGGGACCTCCATGCGTCTCCTTTGCGGCCTTCTGGCTGCCCAGAGATTCTTTTCCGTACTTACCGGTGACCAGTACCTCCGCCGCAGGCCTATGAAGAGGGTTATCACCCCTCTCTCCCAAATGGGAGCCGGAATATACGGCCGCTCCGGAGGGGAAAAGGCGCCACTGGCCATTCTTGGGCAAAAACTCAGGGGGGTACAGTATGCATCGCCGGTCTCCAGCGCTCAGGTAAAATCTGCACTCATGCTGGCAGGACTCTATGCGGAGGGCGAAACCCGTGTGACCGAACCTTTTCTTTCCCGCGATCATTCAGAGCGGATGTTCCGATACTTCGGAGCGGACGTTGAGACCTTTGCCGGCGGTGTTGCCGTATGCGGCGGACGTGAATTAGAGGGGCGCGATATAACAGTGCCGGGTGACATCTCGTCTGCCGCCTTCTTAATCGTTGCCGCACTGATCGTTCCCGGTTCAGAACTCCTGATTCGTGGTGTCGGGGTCAATCCCACCCGCACCGGCATACTGGATATCCTGCACAGCATGGGTGGCTCAATAGAGCTGCTTGACCGTCGCGAGGTATCCGGTGAGCCGGTGGCCGACATTCTGGTCCGCTCATCAAATCTTAAGGGGATTGAGATCAGGGGTGATGTCGTGCCGCGTGCCATCGACGAATTCCCGGTCATCTCCGTGGCAGCTGCCGTTGCCCAGGGACGAACCACTATCCGGGATGCACATGAGCTCCGGGTCAAGGAGACTGACCGGATTGCCGCTATGGCAGCCAATCTGAGGCTTGCCGGGGTTCATGTTGAGGAGACCGATGACGGGATGGTGATTGACGGCGTTGAGAAGCTTGCCGGCTGTGCCGCTGAGAGCCGTGGCGACCACCGGATCGCCATGTCTATGCTGGTGGCCGGCCTGACAGCAGGTGGTGAGATCAGCGTTGATGATACCGCATGCATAGCAACGTCGTTTCCTACATTTTTGTCGCTTATCGAGAAGGTGGCGCAGAGATGAGCGCAGGGGCTAAGGCTCGTTCAAACGGCCTCATCATTGCTATTGACGGACCGTCCGGGGCAGGCAAGAGCACCATAACCCGGCAGCTGGCAGAGTGCTTCGGCTATCTCTACATTGATACTGGTGCCATGTACCGGGCGCTTGCTCTCGCTGTTCAGCGCGCGGGAGTGGCTGAGGATGACGATGCAGAGGTCCTGAAGGTCTGCCGTCAGGCGAAGCTATCCTTCAGGATTGAAGGTGGTGGATCCCATATCATCCTGAACGGAGAGGATGTTTCCGATCTGATCCGTACCCCGGAAATCAGTCTTCTGACTTCGAGGATCGCAGGCAAGCAGCCTGTTCGAGAGCTCCTGCTTGTCGTTCAGCGGGATATGGGTCAGGATGGCGGCGTGATCCTCGAGGGAAGGGATATCGGAACCGTGGTATTTCCCGATGCAGATCTCAAGTTTTTCCTTTCCGCATCGGCAGAGGAGAGAGGGCGCAGACGTTATATTGAGCTCAAGTCAAAGGGCCAGCAGGTTGATATAGCGCAGACTATCACCGAAATGGTAGCTCGTGACAAGCAGGACGAAGGCCGTGACCATGCTCCTCTTTGCCGGGCAGAGGATGCCATTGCCGTGGACTCGACCCACATCAGCATAGGTGAGGTGGTTGAGGGTATGGCACAGGTGATTGAGGATCGGCTCAGTTCGTCGGATAAGCTTCGGCGTCCCCTTTGAAATCATAGAGGAGTTGCAGTATGGAGATCATTCTTGCCAGGCAGGCAGGTTTCTGTTTCGGAGTTAAACGTGCGACCCAGATGGCCTTTGAAGCGGCAGACAAAGGGGGGCAGACCTTCACCCTCGGGCCGATCATCCACTCTCCCCAGGTAGTGCAGAAGCTGGAGGATATGGGGGTCAAGGTTTTAAAGGAGCTCTCTGAACTTGAGAGCGGAACCATCATCATCCGTTCGCATGGGGTCACTTCAGCTGAACTGGAAGAGGCTGTTCGGAAAGAGCTGGAGATAGTAGATGCAACCTGTCCCTTTGTTAAGAAAGCTCAGGAACATGTTCAGAGCCTTTCAACTGCCGGCTACGACGTGGTGGTGGTGGGTGATGCTGATCATCCGGAGGTACAGGGAATAGTCTCCTACGCCAAAGGCAGGGTTTATGTGGTCGGCTCCGGAGAGGAGGCTGCAAGGCTCCCCAGGATGAGCATGGTAGGGGTGGTGGCTCAAACAACCCAGTCTTTCGAGAACCTGGAGGATGTGGTGCGCCAGTGTCTCAGGCTCGGGAGTGAGCTCCGGGTTTTTCACACCATCTGTGATGCAACGGCCGTTAGGCAGGAGGCTGCCAAGGAGCTTGCCAGACAGGTGGATTGCGTGATAGTAATCGGAGGCTTCAACAGCGGCAACACCAAGCGACTGGCAGAGGTCTGTGCCGAACTGCAGCCTCACACGCACCATATAGAAACGGCTCAGCAGCTCGATTCGACCTGGTTTGATGGTGTCGAGCGGGTTGGTGTCACTGCCGGTGCATCAACACCGAAATGGCTGATCGATGAAGTTCTTGAACGTATCGGACAAATCGATAGGGACAAAAACGGTTGAATTTTTTTCTTTCTGTGCTAGTGTATGGCGGCTAAGCGTATAAGTAAGTTATGAAACGTCACGAGGGGGTATCGGGTTGATGAGCGAGGAAAAGAATTTGGACAAACGGAATGACATGCCGATCAAGCGCTTTGCCGATGTGGA
>JAYSLX010000035.1:0-6724 GCA_043725245.1 Geobacteraceae bacterium
CGCCCGACAGGATTCGAACCTGTGGCCTACGGCTTAGAAGGCCGTTGCTCTATCCAGCTGAGCTACGGGCGCAGAGTTGGTCGGGGTGAGAGGATTCGAACCTCCGACCCCCTGCTCCCAAGGCAGGTGCGCTAGCCAAGCTGCGCTACACCCCGAAGTATTGATATTTAGCACAATGACACGGCTCGTGCAAGCATTTTTTCATTCAAATCACTCTGACGAAAGATTCTATCCGAGGCTGTTGGACGCCAGATATTCCATGAATCGTCCAAACGCCTGTGCACGGTGACTGATGCTGTTCTTTACTGCCATATCCAACTCTGCAAGGGTCTCAACGTGCCCCTTTACCAGAAAGAGCGGATCATAACCGAAACCACGTTTCCCTCTTTGCTCATGCATAATTGTACCCGGAAGCTCACCATCAAAGGTAATGCAGCTGCCGTCCGGTAGACAGAACGCAATACAGCAGACAAAGCGAGCTGTTCTAAGCACCGATGGGACATCAGCCAGGTCCCGGAGGAGCTTGACATTATTGTCCGCATCAGTTGCAGATTCCCCGGCATAGCGGGCCGACAGGACCCCGGGCCTCCCGTCGAGGCATGCGACCTCAAGGCCGGAATCATCCGCCAACGAGGGGATACCGGTAACTCGTGCAGCATGGCGAGCCTTGATGATGGCGTTTTCGACAAAGGTTGCGCCATCTTCAGGAGGAAGCACCATATCAGGAAAATCAACCAGGGAGAGGACCTGCGGCACCTTACCATCCAGTAGATTGGCAAACTCACGGAACTTCCCCTGGTTGGAGGTGGCTATCAGAAGCTGCCTCATGCGGCAAGAACCTCTTTCTGTATCTCAAAGAGCCTCGCAATCCCGGCAATCGCAAGGGAGCGCATGGCATCCATCTCTTCGATACTGAACGGTTCACTCTCTGCGGTCCCCTGAACCTCCACAAATCGGTTGGACGAGGTCATAACGAAATTCATGTCCACCTCTGCTCCGGAATCCTCGTTATAATCAAGATCTAGGAGTGGAATTCCGCCTACCATACCAACACTGACCGCTGCGACAGCTTCTCTAAGAGGGCTTGCAGCGATTAGTTTACGCTCCAGGAGTGTCCTGACCGCGTCTGCCAGGGCAACATAGGCGCCGGTAATGGAGGCAGTTCTGGTTCCTCCATCGGCCTGTATCACGTCGCAATCTAGCTGGATTGTCCTCTCACCTAATAGCGTCATATCCATGACGCTCCGCAGCGAACGGCCGATTAAACGCTGAATCTCGTGGGTCCGTCCTCCCACCTTCCCCTTGGTAGACTCGCGCGGCGATCTGGAATGCGTGGCACGTGGAAGCATGGAATACTCGGCGGTAACCCAGCCCTTCCCTTTTCCCCGTAGAAATGGGGGTACGCTCTCCTCCACTGATGCAGTGCAGATGACCCTGGTATTGCCGAATTCCACAAGCACCGAACCCTCCGCATACTTGTTGAAATTCCTTGTTATGGTAACCGGCCGCAGGCAGCCCGAGTCTCTTCCGTCTGAACGCATCGTAATCCTTTCGCATTTCAAGTTGTGATGATAGATGTTAGTACCAAAACAGGGCACTTCTTGTCAATGTGATGTTGCCGGTAATACCGAGCCACAATAGAAAGAGGGGGAGCACAATGAACGCTCCCCCTCTTGGTGTCAATCTCGATTTGGGCTTTCAGCCAAGGAAATGATTATGACTTCTTGCCCTGTTTGTAAGGATGGTCGGATCGAGTACCTCGCCGCAGCAGGTACATTTCCACGCATCGAAAGATCTCACGTAATCATAGAACTTCTCGTTAAACATGCGACCTTTGCACTTGGGACATTTCATGATCGGTTCCCCCCATAACATCAATTAACAACAGACGAATGGAGTATATTCAGCTTGTGTGCCGAAAATCACATATTCATGCAGTTAGGTATATTTGCATAATAGCCCCGAAGCCAAACAATCACGCTATTTCAGATAGTTAAAACACCATTCCAACTATGTAATTTCATGAAAATTTCTAATAACAGTGCCAAAAACCAGCAAACCCGGTATATACACAGTCAACAAACCGACAATATTTTGACGATTTGTTGATATAATTAACCAAACCATCTTGCAAACGTCAATATATTTACACTCAATAGATATCCCCTTATCCGCAATAGTGAATAAACACAATCATATCAAAGCATGCTGATCCAACCAATCCAGACAGCAAAACGTCCATCTTCTTACCCAAATCCATACAGAAGCTCATTTACAAAGGCGCTAGCAGCTAATCGTCAATAATGTGACGGCTGCATTGATTATATTTCTAAAATGTTTCGCAATTCTTATCTTGTGTCAATCTACCTGTACGAGCTACACTTCCTTCTTAAACTAACTTCCTGGGCTCAAACATGAAGTGACACATACCATACCACATGAGACGCTCGACCATTTGAGGAGCGCATTGGTATTCGTTTTACTGTTCGTCGCTACCTGATTCCTGAGGGCTAAGTACAAAATGCCAATCATCGAGAAAGAGATCCTGGAAACCCTTGCGAGCCAGCAGGTGCTGACTGCCATGATAACCCCTGCGGTGCTTATCTCGGCATGCGGTACGCTGATTTTCTCCACTTCGGGGCGACTCGGGAGACTCTTCGACAGGGTAAACGCACTCAAAGGGGAGCTGGAAGGGGTCATGACCGGCAAGCTCATTCTTCCGGAGAAGCGGATTGCCTATATCGATCAGCAGATGGCGTTGCTGCGGAGGCGCGGCATCCTTATTCAGAGGGCTATGGCAGCGCTTTACACCGCTACACTTCTCTTCATCGCTTCGAGTCTGGCAGTAGCAATCACTGTAGCCATCGGTGCCTTCAGCTGGATCGCCGCCCTGATAGCCCTTTCCGGCGGACTCTTTCTCTTTGCAGCAAGCGCTATTCTCCTGTTTGAGAGCCGTTACAATCTTGCCTTCCTGACTCACCACATCGACTTCATCTCTTCCTTGCAGGAGCACGTCTCCGAACAGCAACCTTCGGCAAAGGAGTGACCCGGGTCTTTCTCTGACCGGCCACCGACGCAAGCCGCCCCTGCAGGTTTTCACCTCCCAAGCGCCGCTCAATCGCCAGCAGGTAGAGTGCCGCGTACTTCTCAGCCGCATCCTCCCATGTAAACCGCTTTTTCATGGCATTCCGCACAAGTCGCTTTATGGCATCCTTCCGGTTGTACCAGGTGTAAACCGCCCAGCCAACCGTATCAAAGAGCGCCTTGGCATTTAAGTCATAAAACTTGAAGCCTGTACCGGTCAGGTCGTGCTCGTTGTAGTTCTCAACGCTGTCATCAAGACCGCCGGTCGCCCGGACAACAGGAAGGGTCCCGTAGCGGAGGCTGTACATCTGGTTAAGTCCGCACGGCTCAAAAGCCGACGGCATCAAGAAGAAGTCTGAGCCTGCCTCAATACGGTGCGACAGTGCATTGTCGTAACCGATCCGTACGGCAAATCTGTCCGGGTGTGCTGCCATGGTGTCGCCGAAGTAAAAGTGAGCCCATGGCTCACCTCCCCCGAGCATGACAAACTGTACATCCATTTCAAGTATCCAGGGGATCGCCTCAGCCAGCAGATCGATCCCCTTCTGCTTGACCATGCGCGAGACAATACCGAATAGCGGAACATCATCTCTCACCGGAAGGCCCATTTCCTTCTGGAGTTCCCTCTTGCATACCTTCTTGCCGGCCATTTTTCCTACCGAGTATGTGGCAGCCAGAAAGTCGTCGTTCTCCGGGCTCCATTCATCATAATCCACACCGTTCAGGATGCCGAAAAGATCATCGGCACGATCTCGCACCACCCCTTCCAGTCCCCAGCCGTACTCCTCGGTCTGCATCTCCCTGGCATACCCCTCGCTCACGGTATTCAGGAGCGTTGCGTGGTAGATCCCACCCTTAAGGAGGTTTACTTCTGCATCTTTCTCAAGGTTCAGGAAATTAAACCATTCCCATCCAACGCCGAGAACATCCATCAACCCCTCGTAAAAATTCCCTTGGTGCTGCATGTTATGGATAGTCAATAGTGAAGGCTTGCCTCCGACATAAGGATCGTTAAGGTAGGTAGTGTTGAGGAGAACCGGCATGGCAGCGGTATGCCAGTCATGGGCATGGATGACATCAGGTCTGAAGTCGAGCCACTTGCAGATCTCCAATGCAGCCTTGGAGAGAAAAAGGAAACGATTGTCATTGTCGAGGAACCCGACATTATCAACCTCGTAAAGCCCTTCTCGGCCGTAAAAACCTTCATGCTCCAGGAAGTAGACCGGGACGTTGCTCCCAGGCAAGCGACCCTCGTAAACCCCGCAGTACATCTCGCCGACAATCCCCATCGGAATGACCAGGACCCCTGGAAGCAGTTTCAGCCCATACTTCTCCCTGTCAACCGAGTAGTACCGCGGCATCACGATACGGACATCGTGACCGATCTTTGCGAGGTACTTTGGAAGAGCTCCTACAACATCTCCTAAGCCGCCAGCCTTGGCAAACGGCACGCACTCCGATGCCGCCATCAATATCTTCAAACCCATTCAGACCTCACAAATGAATATACTTCCACTACACCACCCTGATGATAAATTCCGGACAGGCCGCTCCGCAATAGCCGCATAGGACACATGATGACTCGTCAACCTTTGCCACGCCATCTACCATCGTCAAAGCACTATTAACACAAGCCTCCACACACTGACCGCACCCCTTGCAGAACCGCTCCATTATCCGGAGGTGACGGGTCCGGCCCTCCAGTTCCTGCCAGATTGCAGGATCGGTAACGCCTGTACTGAAGAGCTGATGGTTTGCCTTTATCTCGGCCACTGAAAGCATCCCCAGCGCAACGCCATGAACTCCACGCAAACCCAGGACATAAGCGATGCTCATGCGAGCCGAGGAGATCAGGTTACCGCCTGCAAGTGCCTTCATCGTGTATATCCCAGTGCCGGCGGCAGAGCAATCGGCAATGGCATCGGCCATCTCATCGGCAGAGCCGTCGATGATCCCCATCCCGGTCCGGTTGATAAGCGGGTGGACTACCTCTATCTCAGGGTGAAATGCTGCCTTTCTTACGGCAGATACATAGTGCGTAGAAAGACCTACATGGCCTATCTTACCCTCATCCTTCAGCTTCAGAAGCTCGGCGATAACATCAGCACGATCTACAAATGGGTCGGCAATCCGGGCCGCATGGCAGTGAACGATATCGATCCGCTCCCGCCCGAGTTTGCAAAGCCCGCGCTCGACATGCGCCCTGACTGTCGGTGCATCAGCGGCGTGGGTCTTGCTGGCAATGATTACAGGTCCGGAATATCCCTTGAGTGCGGAACGGATGTGAGGGTAGGTGCCGTAAAGTTCGGCTGTGTCAAGCATGACAATACCCAGCTCCAGTGCATGGCGGATCAGGCGACCACCTTCCTCTGGTGTCAGGCCTGCTTGCAGCGGCCCCATCGGTAGGGTACCGTAGACGAGGCGGCTCACTTCCAGCCCTGTATTTCCGAGTCTTACTGTTTCCATCAGCTTCCTCCGGCTCCCTGAACTGAAACTGTTGGATTAGAACAGAACTCCGGTAGTGAGACAACAAAAAAATGGGGCAGCAAATTCGCCGCCCCAATGAGGTACTGCAATGATTTGTGTACTGTCAGCCTCTTATGGCAGCCTTTGCGGGCGACTTGGCAGGTCCGTTCATCCTGATGGCCGCTGCAAATTCCATCCAGAAGATCAGGTAGATAGAGACCATCAGCGAGAGGCCGATATTCTGATTTTCTATACCTAGAGACTTGGCCAGTATCGGAGAGGCAAAGCCGGCACCCAGTTTCCCGGTATATCGCTCCAATACGTAGAATACTCCGAGGGTTGCGGCAGTACCAACCAGCATTATGGCGATGCCGCGACCTCGTTTTATCCAGTATCGTGGAGAGAAGCCGAACATCCGCATAAAAATAACCACAAAGATCAGCCAGACCGAGTAGTCAACTGCTGCGTCGGGGAGTGCAAGCTTGTTCTTTACCAGCACCACTTCAAGTACTGTGACAACAGCCAGCAGGGTAAACATCCAGGAAAATTTCTCGTCTGCCTGAGTCTGCCAGTTGCGGCTGTCAGGTGCGGCAATTTCACGGGCAGAATGGGTGTGTGTGCCGAGGGCTGAAAAGAGAATAGCAAACCAGATACCGGCGTTGTGGAAGAGCAGCGAGGCATGATTGCCTGCCACATTGGCAACGCGGGACATGGGATCCCTTGCAAAGTCGGCTGCAATCCGCATCAGGAAAAGATTGACAATTATGGAGCAGCACATGATGACAACAGTGGTGAAGATTCGGCGAGGAAGGAGGTAAGGATCAACCTTGTCCGGAAAACCAAGGATAAAAGCAAACCAGATCAGGAACATGATAAAGGGGATACCGAAGCAGATGCCATAGACGTTGTTGCCGGCAAAGTCGCCTGCCTGGGCATAAATGATGTACTTATCCTTGGCCTCCGGATCGGTATTGACGGCTTTAACTACATCCTTCTGCATCAGCGTGACATGAGGGAGCATCCCCATGAAGTACCAGCCGTGGTCACCCTGGGCAGTATCAATAACCCAGTACTGATCGCCCATCATCTCGTCCAGCCCCTGGAAGATCCTCATGGAGAAGGTGGTGCAGAGAGTCACGACCACCAGCAGCAGTATTGCGTTCTTTATACTCAT
>JAYSLX010000036.1:0-17058 GCA_043725245.1 Geobacteraceae bacterium
TGCCAAGAAAACCATGTTGGAAGCACGTCTGCAGAAACGCCTGAGATCTCTCCAGATGCAATCTTATAAGGAATACTGCGAATATCTGTTCAGTAAGCAAGGCCTGGAAAGCGAACTTGTGCTGATGATCGATGTTGTCACTACCAATAAAACCGATTTTTTCAGGGAACCGGACCATTTCGACTACCTTGTGCAGCGGGCAATCCCGGAATGGGAGGAGCGCCAGCGTGGGAGTTCGGAACGTCTGATGATATGGAGTGCAGGCTGTTCCACGGGAGAAGAGCCTTATACCCTGGCGATGGTTCTGAGTACGTATGCAGCTGAGAAGCAAGGGTTTTCCTTTCAGATACTGGCTACCGATATCTCTACCCGGGTTCTTGAAAAGGCCCAGCGCGCAATCTACGAGGAGGAAAAGGTTGCGCCTGTGCCACAGGCTATGAAAAAAAAATACCTACTCAGGGGCAAGGACCGGCAGAGCGGATTGGTAAGAATCGTCCCGGAGTTACGGGAGAAAGTCAGATTTCGTCGTCTCAACTTTATGGAAGGCGATTTCGGGATGCGGGAGAAACTGGATATAATCTTCTGTCGAAATGTGATCATCTATTTCGATCGACCGACCCAGGAACGTCTTCTGAACAAGTTTTGCACGCTGCTGGCTCCGGGTGGTTACATTTTCATGGGACATTCCGAAACCCTGAGCGGGCTTGATGTCCCCCTGACGTCGGTACATCCGACGGTTTATCGGAAGCTGTAAAGCCTCTGTAATGTGATGGTATGGGCAACAGGCACTGGAATGGATCTTCTCAGATGGTATAGTATCCGATAAATGGAATTTCAGGGGGAGAGACGGATGGAGATAGATTATGCCGGGGTAAAGGCCAGGCTTGAGTGCGACGATGAGCTGCTGTTTGAGATACTGGAAGCATTTCGCTATGATGCCCCTTCTCAGTTGGAGCAGTTGCGGAGTTCTCTTGAGGCTGATGATGCTAAAGGTGCAGAGCTTTATGCCCATACACTGAAGGGGATGTCCGGCAATATTGGAGCAGAGCGATTTCGCTCAATGGTCGAAGAGATAGAGAAGTCTGTCAGGACCGGTGACCTTGTTGCTGCACGGAAGCTCTCTCCTTCACTTGCCGAAGGGTTGGAGCGATTATTGGCCGAGATCGCTACTCTACCGGGCTCATCCTCAAAAGGCTCACTATACATTGATTGATATGCATCTGCCCGTGAGGTGACTTGTGATGAATAAATTTATCAGGGTTCTTATCGTTGATGATTCTGCTGTTGTACGACAAACCCTGACCGAAATTCTCAATTCAGATCCACAGATTCAAGTAATGGCAACCGCCGGCGATCCGTTTGTGGCGGCCGAACGAATAAAGGAGGAGATCCCGGATGTTATAACCCTGGATGTCGAGATGCCGCGCATGGATGGCATCACCTTTCTCCAGAAGATCATGAGTCAGCACCCGATTCCTGTTGTCATGTGCTCAAGCCTTACGGACAAGGGGTCGGAGACCGCCCTCAAGGCATTAGAGTATGGCGCGGTCGAGATAATCACCAAGCCACGTCTCGGGACAAAACAGTTCCTGGATGAGTCCAGGGTCAGGATATGCGATGCAGTTAAGGCAGCTTCCCAGGCCCGGCTCGGCAAGGTTTCGGTTCGGTCTCATGAGATCCAGCCAAAGCTCTCGGCTGACGTGATCCTCGATAAGCCGACTTCCAAGGCGATGATACAGACCACCGAGAAGGTCGTGGTGGTAGGGGCGTCAACCGGCGGCACCGAGGCTTTAAAGGTTTTTCTTGAGGCGATGCCGGCGGATTGCCCTGGAATCGTGATTGTGCAGCATATGCCCGAGGGGTTTACACGTGCTTTTTCGCAGCGTTTGGATGGAATCTGCAGGCTGTCGGTTAAAGAGGCGGAAGACAACGATACTGTAGTGCGGGGACGGGCACTGATTGCTCCCGGAAACCATCACATGCTTCTGAAACGGAGCGGTGCTCGCTACTATGTGGAGATCAAGGATGGTCCGCTGGTTTCCAGGCACCGCCCGTCAGTTGATGTGCTGTTCCGCTCCGCGGCCCGGTATGCAGGCAAGAATGCGGTAGGTGTCATCATGACCGGCATGGGTGACGACGGAGCCAAGGGGATGCTTGAGATGAAGGAGGCCGGTGCCCTGAATATAGCTCAGGACGAGGCGACTTCCGTGGTGTTCGGGATGCCCAACGAGGCGATCAAGCATGGTGGGGTCGATTATATCAAACCACTGGATTCAATTGCTCGCGAAGTACTGCGGCTCTGCCAGTGAAAACTCTGAAGAGTTATGTTCAGATTAAAAGGCGAGAAACATGACAGAGGATAATTTTTTTCTTGGTCGCCAACCTATACTGGATCAAGGGCAGAATATCGTAGCCTTCGAACTTCTGTTCCGTTCGGCTGACAAACAGTATGCCGACTTCACTGATCAGACCCAAGCCAGTGCCAGTGTTATCCTCAATGCACTTACCGATTTTGGGATCGACAATGTGGTGGGGCGTCACAAAGCTTTCTTTAACGTCAATGCCGACATGCTGATGGATGACACCCTGGAGCTTCTTCCCAAGGACCATGTAGTCATAGAACTTCTCGAAAATATTCAGATAACAGACAAGATTATCGATCGATGCTTTGAGCTGAAGGAGAAGGGGTTCACTCTTGCCGCTGATGATCACGAATACACCCCGGAGTACGAGCCCTTATACAAGGCAATCGACATCATAAAGTTGGACATCCTGCTCACTTCCGTGGAACAGTTGCCTGCAATGATGGCGCAGTTGGGGCGCTGGCGGTTTACCTTTCTGGCCGAAAAAGTCGAAACCCGTGAGCATTATGATGCCTGCGCCGGCCTGGGGTTCGAGCTTTTTCAGGGATACTACTTCGCCCGTCCGGTAGTGCTGAAACAGAACCGGATCGACACTGGTCGCGTCACGCTTCTCAAACTTCTGAACCAGCTTCAGCAGGAATCCGACCTTGTGGAGATTGAGAACTCCTTTCGACTGAACCCGAACCTGATCTATGGCCTGCTCAGACTTGTCAATTCCGTGGCATTTGGGCTCAGGGAGAAGGTGCGGTCGCTCAAGCATGCCATAATGATTCTTGGTCGCCAGCAGCTGAAACGTTGGGTCGTTCTGGCTCTCTACACAGGTCAGGATTCGGGAACTACAGTAAGTCCGCTTCTGGAGCTTGCCTCAGTTCGTGGGCGTTTGATGGAGCTTCTGGTTGCCCAGATGCTTAACCTCCCGGCAAAGGACCGGGAGTGCGGTGAGCGTGCATTCATGGCCGGTGTACTGTCACTTGTGGATGTGCTTTTCGCAACCACAATGGAAGAGGTGGTGGCAGCGCTCAACCTGACCGATGACATCCGCAATGCACTTCTCTACAGGGAAGGCCTCTTGGGGGTACTGCTGCAGATTGCAGAGCAGATGGAGAAGGCCGACTTTTCCGCTGCAGAGGAACTGCTCATGCAAGTCCAGCTTTCAGCTGACCAGTTGGCTCAATGCCAGCTGGAGACCATAGTCTGGTCAAAGGGGCTGGCGGAATACTCGGCATAATGTTTTTCCCTCCTTGACACGATTCCTCCATTTAGTGTAGCCTAATTCGTCCCACCGCAGGAAGGGACGGCTTCGCCTGGCTCTAGCAGGGCTTCTGCGCAGCCACTCCACCGCAAGGTCCCCGAGCCATGAAGATCACCGCGGTTATTCCCGCCAGGTATTCCTCCACCAGATTCGATGGTAAAGCTCTTGCCGATATCCACGGTAAACCCATGGTCCAGCATGTGTACGAGCGTGCTTCACGTGCCAGCCTGGTTGGCGAGGTTATAGTGGCTACCGATGACCCCCGGATAGCTTCTGCCGTCAGATTGTTCGGCGGTCGTGCAGAGATGACCTCGCGGGATCACGAGACAGGGACCGATCGTCTTGCCGAGGTTGCTTTAAAGCTTGAAAGCGACATCATTGTTAATGTCCAGGGTGACGAGCCTCTGATCGAGCCGGCCATGATTGATGAGGCTATTGCGCCGCTTCTCGAGGATCCCGATATTGTCATGGGAACGCTCAAGTCACGGATCAGGAATCTGCATGATTTCCTCTCTCCAAATGTGGTCAAGGTGGTCACCGACTTGGAGGGTTTCGCCCTTTACTTCTCCCGTTCTCCCTTGCCAAACTTTCGTGACAAGTGGAACGACCTGAAGGACGAAGCGTTCCTCTCGGGGAAGCTGCTCTGTTACAAGCATGTCGGGCTTTACGTCTATCGACGCGACTTTCTTCTCCAATTCGCTCAGATGTCCCCCACTTTTCTGGAGCTTGCAGAGAAGCTGGAACAGCTGAGGGTTCTGGAAAACGGCTATCGGATCAGGGTTGTTGAGACCGATCACGAGTCGATAGGGGTGGATACGGTCTCTGATCTGGAGAAGGTGCTGGAAAAAATGAAAAAGAGTTGAAACGTTGAGATGTTGAAACGTTGAGATGGCCAATTCAACAAGCGAAGCGGCTCAACATTTCAACTTGTTTTTATAAGGAGTTACCATGAAAACCAAATTCATATTTGTGACAGGAGGAGTGGTTTCCTCCATCGGCAAGGGGCTTGCCTCGGCTTCGCTGGGAGCCCTTCTCGAAGCCCGCGGGCTTCGAGTTACCATGCAGAAGCTGGATCCATACATTAACGTTGATCCGGGGACAATGTCGCCGTTTCAACACGGCGAGGTCTTTGTTACCGACGATGGTGCCGAGACCGACCTCGACCTGGGTCATTACGAGCGCTATACCTGCGCCAAACTCTCAAAGAAAAGCAACTTTACCACCGGTCAGGTCTACTACTCGGTTATAGAAAAGGAACGGCGTGGTGACTACCTGGGTGGTACTGTACAGGTAATTCCCCATATAACCGACGAGATCAAGCTTAAGATCATCGAAAATGCCAAGGGGAACGATGTGGCCATCGTTGAGATCGGTGGCACAGTCGGCGACATAGAATCACTTCCGTTCCTTGAAGCGATCCGCCAGTTCAAAGCGGATCGGGGCGCCGGTAACGTCCTTTATATACATCTGACCCTGGTTCCTTACATAAAGACTGCCGGCGAGCTGAAAACAAAGCCGACCCAGCATTCGGTAAAAGAGCTTCAGCAGATAGGGATCCAGCCGGACATTCTTCTCTGCCGCTGTGAACAGGATCTTCCCAAGGAGCTGAAGGCCAAGATCGCCCTTTTCTGCAATGTGGACGAGAAAGCGGTCATCACCTCCGCTGATGCAGAACATATCTATGCCGTTCCACAGTCACTGCACCGGGAGGGTCTCGACGAGCAGGTGGTTGACAAGCTTAACATCTGGACCAAGTCGCCTGATCTGGCTCCGTGGCACGAGGTGGTGGAGAAGCTGAATAACCCTGCACACGGAGAAGTACATATTGCAATCGTCGGCAAATACGTAAACCTGGCCGATTCATACAAATCACTTAACGAGGCCCTTGTCCACGGCGGGATTGCCAACGACTGCAGAATTCGTCTGACCTTTGTCGATTCTGAAAAGATCGAACAGGATGGCGTTGATGGACTACTGGCGGAAGCTGACGGGATACTGGTTCCTGGGGGGTTCGGTGAGCGCGGCACTGAAGGGAAAATCAAGTCCATCGGGTATGCGCGTACCAGAAAGATCCCCTTCTTCGGGATATGTCTGGGGATGCAGATGGCGGTCGTGGAGTTTGCCAGGAACGTCTGCGGACTTGAAGATGCATATTCCAGCGAGTTCAAACCGGATTGTGCCAATCCGCTTATACACCTTATGGAGGATCAGAAAGGGGTTTCCCGAAAAGGTGGTACGATGCGGCTCGGTGCCTACCCCTGCACTCTGACAAAGGGAACCAATGCCCAGAAGGCATACGGTGGTGCCGACATTCAGGAGAGGCATCGCCATCGCTACGAATTCAATAACCGGTACCGAGAGATACTGACCTCCAAGGGTCTGCTCCTTTCCGGTATCTTTCACGAAGCAGACCTTGTCGAGGTTGTGGAAATTGCCGATCACCCCTGGTTTCTCGGCTGCCAGTTTCATCCGGAGTTCAAATCGAAGCCTCTCAATCCTCATCCACTCTTCCGTGCTTTCATAGCGGCGTCGCTGCATAACAGAAAATCGTGAAAAGTGAGCGGTGAAGAGTGAGCTGGGGGAAATCAGTTCACTCTTCACCGTTCACTTTTTACCGTTTCAGGAGTCAACGTGGTTCGCGAAATTTCAGTAGGAAATGTGAAAATCGGCGGCAACCGCCCTCTTGTGCTGGTCGCCGGCCCATGCGTTATTGAGAGCGAGCTTGCGACACTTCGCGCGGCTGAACGGTTGATGACCATATGTAACGCAGTAGATATCCCCCTGATCTTCAAAGCCTCCTACGACAAGGCAAACCGGACTTCAGTCACTTCCTTCCGCGGAGTCGGTATAAAAGAGGGGCTGCGTATCTTGGGGCGTGTGAAGGAGTCGCTCTGTATACCGGTCCTTTCCGATATCCACTCTATCGAGCAGGTTCAGCCTGCCGCAGAAGTGCTCGATGTTATTCAGATTCCGGCGTTTCTCTGTCGCCAGACCGATCTGGTGGTTGCAGTGGCAAAGAGCGGTTGTGTGGTCAACGTAAAGAAGGGGCAGTTCCTCGCACCCTGGGACATGGAGAACGTTGTCGGCAAGTCGGAGTCAGCCGGCAATGACCGGGTGATCCTGACGGAGCGAGGGGTATCCTTCGGTTATAACAACCTGGTGGTGGATATGCGGAGCTTCCCCATCATGCGGAGAACCGGTTGTCCGGTGGTCTTCGACGCCACCCACAGCGTCCAGCTCCCCGGTGGACAGGGTGGCTCCTCCGGCGGACAGCGCGAGTTCGTTGAATACCTCTCCCGGGCTGCGGTTGCGACTTGTATCGACGGTGTCTTTATGGAGGTGCACGAGAATCCTGACAAGGCACTCTGTGATGGCCCCAATTCGCTGAAACTGGATGATCTCGCCGACCTGTTGAAGCAACTCAAGGCGATAGATTCAATAGTGAAAAGGGAGTAGTCGTGACTGATTATTCGGTTCACATTTTACATTTCATTTTTCACGGAACCTTATGATTATTGAAGAGGCAAAACGAGTGATCCGTGTGGAGGCCGAGGCCCTGCATGCATTGGCTGACCGGATTGACGGCGAGTTTGAGCGGTCCGTTGAACTGATACTTGCCTCAAAGGGACGGGTGGTTGTCACCGGGATGGGGAAGTCAGGGCTTATCGGCTTGAAAATAGCCTCAACCATGGCATCAACTGGGACCCCAGCCTTTTTCCTCCACCCTGCAGAGGGGATTCATGGCGATCTGGGGATGATCATGAAGGGTGATGTGGTTATTGCACTCTCCAATAGTGGAGAGACAGAGGAACTCCTGCGCATCCTTCCGGTGATCAAGCGGTTGGGGGCGGCACTGGTTGCAATGACCGGTAATCCCTCATCCACTCTGGCCCGTTCCGGTGACGTGGTGCTCGACATATCTGTCAAGGAGGAGGCCTGCCCGCTCGGTTTAGCCCCGACCGCTTCCACTACAGCCACTCTGGCAATGGGCGATGCCCTTGCAGTGGCGCTCCTGTTGAAGCGTGGCTTCAGCGCTGAGGACTTTGCCCTTTTCCATCCCGGAGGTGCCCTTGGCAAGAAACTCCTCCTGACGGTCAGCGACATGATGCACACAGGGGAAGATGTTCCGCTGGTGCAGGCAGAGACCCTGATGAGGGAGGCGCTCTTCGTAATCACAGCAAAAAAACTTGGCATTGCCGGTGTGTTGGACGGTGAAGGAAGACTGGTGGGGGTGATTACCGACGGCGACCTGCGTCGTGCCCTTGAGAGAGGGGTCGATATCATCAACCAGCCTGCTGCTGCGCTCATGTCGAAAAATCCCAAACGGATCAGGAGTGCAGAGCTCGCAGCCAGGGCACTTCAGCAGATGGAACAGTTCTCAATCACCTCCCTGTTCGTTATTGATGATGAGAAGAGTGACGCCCCGGTAGGGGTGGTTCACCTACATGATCTGCTCAAGGCCGGCATTGCATGAATGAACCCCTCAAACAGATAAAGCTCCTCCTTCTGGATGTTGATGGTGTCATGACCGATGGGAGGATTGTCTATGACGCCAACGGTATAGAGACCAAGTTCTTCAACGTGAAGGATGGTCACGGTATCAAGATGCTTCAGCGTGGGGGGGTAGAGGTGGGGATCATTTCAGGACGGAAGTCCCAGGTTGTGGAAAACCGGGCTGCCGAACTGGGGATCACCCTGGTGTACCAGAAGGCGCTGGACAAGCTGGCTCCCTACCAGGAGATCCTTGAGTGCAGGGGGCTGCAGGACGAGAATGTTGCCTTCATGGGTGACGATATTATCGATATCCCGGTGATGAAAAGGGTCGGTTTTTCTGCGGCACCGGCAGATGCCTTGGATTATGTGCTCGAACACGCACATTTTGTAAGCAGGAACCGTGGAGGGTGGGGGGCTGTCCGCGAACTCTGCGACCTTATTCTCAAGGGCAATGGGACGTGGGATGCAGTGACCGAACGATATTTTCGCTGAACGGAGGAAGGGAAACTAACAACCGGCAATAGCCATTGCAAGCTCAGCAGTGTCAACTGGCTTCGTAAGGTAGGCCTTGACACCGAGTTCTATGCAACGGATTACGTCCTTCTCCTGTTTTGAGGAGCTGATGATGATAACCGGGATGGCATGAGAGCGAAGTTTAACGTGTGCTGTTTCGAGGAATTCTATCCCGTCTACTAGCGGCATTTTCATATCCAGGAGGATCAGGTCAGGTTTATTCACAATCGGTGCAACTGGCAAGTGACTCCCTACCCCAAACAGGTAATGAAGTGCTTCTCCACCTTGATGAACAACGTCAACATTCGTATGATTGAGCTTTGAAAGGATGCGCAGGGTAAGAAATTCGTCGTCCGGGTTGTCTTCCACGAGCAGGATCTTCATGTTTTTCATTCATTCCCTCGCCTATTAAGCCGTCACTAATCCAATAACCTATTCTAATACATAACTTTTCAGAATCAAGAAGTTATCGCATTATTTACATTAATATTCTCAGAAATACACGTAAGGGGGAGCTCATCCCTGCGGAAGGCAAGATTTCAGCCCTTCGGCCAACGTTGGAAAGAGTAGTCTTATCCCTAGTTTTTCAAGCATCCTGAGGTTGTCGATTCTTCTGCTTTCGCTGAAATAGGAATAGAGAAGGGGGGGCATTGTTTGGGCTGCCTCTTCCCTGCTTATCTGCAGCGGTCTGGGGATGAGGAGCAGGTCGGCAACGGCGTTGAAGTAGTGGGTCATTGTGCTGTGTTCACCATCGCTCACATTAAATATGTCGCCGTTCTCACCCTTTTCGGCAGCTGCAAGACAGACCCTGGCAAGGTCATCTGCATGGATGCGGTTGGTTGTAGGTGCTTCTCCTTCATTCAAGAGAGGAATGCCACTCATCAGGTGTTGCTGAGGGAGTCGGCCGGGACCGTAAATGCCCGTTACACGCAGTAGCACCACTGGCACACCACGTTCTCTACCCCAGGAAGAGATGACTGTTTCGGCATTCAGCCGTCGCCTAGCCCTGGTGGTTTGAGGGTTTGGAGGCGTTTTTTCGGTGACGAGCATGTCTCCGCAATCACCGTATACGCCGGTGGTACTGAGATAAATTATTTTCTCAGGCTCACGACCAGGTTGCACTGCATCGCAGAAATTTCGCATACGCGAATCGACTATCCCCCCGCCAGGAGGAGGTGCAAAGTAGAAGAGGGTTGAGCCGGCAATCGGCAGGTCTATGAGGGTTGACGTTGAATCAAGGTCTCCGGGGAAAGTCCTGATCCCCAATCTATGAAGGAACTCGATTTTTTCAGGCGAACGGGACAGAGCCGTTATATCGCAACCTTTCTCGTGGGCAAGCGCAGAAACCCGTCTACCGATGTCACCACAACCTATTATGAAAATACTGTTCGGTGGCTCCATAGAGACCTTTCATGTGTAAGGAAAATTCCGGTTATCATAACTGATTATTGCAGAGAGGAACAGGGTGAAAAAAGATTTGTTCCATCTAGTTGCTTTCTGTGCCTCGATTTACAGGCACCCTCAAAGATAACGGTGCGATTTCCCAAACCCTTGTTCAATCTTTGTGCCAAAACCATTATTTGTTGGCATAATCCACTTTACACTCCCAATATCCGGTGTTATACTTTGCCCGACTTATGCTGACAGCGGGTAAAATCAGGCAGTTGCTGGCCATTGCTATTGTAGCAGCCGTGGTGGCAGTTTCAGCGGTAACTTATTGGCGTCTGCCGGCCACCAGGAAAACCGGGCCGGCCAGCACTTCCAAGGTGCGTCCAGCAGAACTGGCACTACGGGAAATCCGTTTCACTGAAACCTCCAACGGTTCCAGCAAGTGGATACTTGTTGCGGAACGAGCTGAATACGACACTTCTCGAAAACTCGTGAGCCTTACAAGGGCTCGTCTGACCATGTTGCCCATCGACAAGTCGGTGGGGGAACTAGTTATAGATTCGGCCCGTGCTGAATATGATACCGAAAGCAGGGATGTGTCATTAAGTGGTGGTGTGAGGGCTAAGAGCAGTACCGGCATGGGATTTATTACTGAATCAGCAAGGCTCACGGCTCGTCAGGGGGTAATTGCCACGGCTGATCCGGTAAGATTCTCTGACGGTAGGCTGACGTTAGAAGGGAAAGGTATGGATTTTCGCGTTGAAACTGCCGATCTTCATATCCGAAACAACGTGACTGCGACCATACGAACTGAAAAGACCCGATGAGATCCTTCACCGTATGTCTGGTTGTGGTGTTCCTGGTTGCCGTCCTTTGGAGAGACGGACGGAGTGCTCAGGATTCACTGAAGGTGAGACGTGACCAGCCGATCCAGGTTAAATCCAACGAGCTTTCCACGGACAGCAGCGGCAAGGTGGCGACCTTTAGTGGCAAGGTTACGGCAATACAGGGTGATGTGACAATCTATTGCGATCGCCTGGTTGTCAAGTACGGTGAGAGCGAAGGTGAAGTCTCAAGAGTAGAGGCATTTGGCAACGTCCGGATCGTCCAGGGAAACAAGAACGGTCAGGCAGGTCGTGCAGTGTATGACAGGATGGCCGGCACCATTGTTCTAGAAGATAATCCGCGGGTTAGTCAGGGGGATGATATGATAACCGGCAAGGTAATCACCTTCTATCTCAACGAGGAGAAGAGCTTGGTAACCGGTGGTTCCGACCGACGTGTTGAGGCGGTCATCCACCCGAGGGGTGCTGGTAATAATGTCGGCAGTAAACCCTGAACGTCGTCTCGTCGCACGGGGGCTCAGAAAGAGGTTTGGCGCCAGGGAAGTAGTGAAGGGTGTCGATCTTGAGGTTTCCTCCGGCCAGGTGATCGGACTGCTGGGGCCAAACGGCGCGGGCAAGACAACGACCTTCTACATGGTGGTCGGGCTCTGCCGACCCGATGGCGGGCATGTTCTCCTTGACGATGAGGAATTGACGGTTCTCCCGATGCATCAGCGGGCTCGCAGGGGGATCAGCTATCTTCCACAGGAACCTTCGGTTTTCCGCAAGCTGACAGTCCGGCAAAACTTGCTTGCTGTTCTGGAGATGATGGATATCCCGAGCAGTGAACGGCGTGAGCGGGCAGAAGAACTCATGTCGGACCTTGGTATTGCTCATATTGCTGCGAGCCCTGGGTATGCCCTCTCAGGGGGTGAACGGCGGCGGGTGGAGATCGCTCGGGCACTTGCCACAAAACCGGCATTTATCCTTCTTGACGAGCCGTTCGCTGGCATCGACCCGATAGCGGTTAACGACATCCAGGGGATAATTTCTGATCTTCGCACCCGAGGGATCGGTATCCTGATCTCGGACCATAATGTCAGAGAAACGTTGGGTGTATGTGATGCCGCCTACATCGTAAACGCAGGCGAAGTGATCGAATTCGGAGATCCTCAGCAGATATCGGAAAGTAAAAAAGCCCGGGAGATCTATCTGGGGGACACTTTCAGGCTTTGATATAACTTACGTAACCCGAATAGGCAGGTTGCATGCGGTAACGAAATTATTTTCTGCTCAAAAACCCGCCGGGAATAATTTCTAACTTACTAATAGGTTTGGGGTTTTATGGCCATTGAGATGCGCCAACAGATGAAGATGGTCCAGCAGCTGGTGATGACACCACAGTTGCAGCAGGCCATCAAACTTCTCCAGCTTTCAAGAATCGAGCTGCAGGATGTGATCCGTCAAGAACTTGAAGAGAACCCTGTTCTTGAGGAGACGGCCGAGCAGGAAGAGGTTCGTGAGGTTGATCAGTTTGAACTTCAGGAAAAGGAGAATCCTCCTGCTGCTGATGCCGGCGATTTTAAAGAGGTTGCAGTCGGCGATGGTACACGTTCAGAAATGGACTGGGAATCTTACCTGGAGGGATACAACTACAGTTCCGGTGAGCAGTATTACGACGACGACGACCGACCTTCCTACGAGAACATGCTCACAAAGAAGGGGACCCTCTTTGATCACCTCGTATGGCAATTGAATCTTAATCGATTTACCGAACATGAACAGATGATTGGTGCCGAAATCATCGGCAACATAGATGAGGATGGTTACCTTCGCGCAACGTTAACGGACCTCGCTCAGGTCTGCAAGGTGGATGAGGCAACGATTGAAGCGGTGGTCTTCAGAATACAAGAATTCGATCCCCCTGGAGTTGCCGCCCGAGACCTGCGTGAGTGTCTGCTCCTCCAGGTTCGAAACCTCGGGATGTGCGGCAGTGTTGTGGAGGATGTGCTCCTCAACCACCTGAAGGATCTTGAGTTACGCAAGTACAAGCAGATAGCAAAGGCAGTGGGAGTTGATGTCAATGACATTCTCCTCGCAGCCAGGGTGATCGCCGGGCTTGACCCGAAACCTGGCCGGATTTACGGCCAGGAGGAAATCCAGTACATCTCTCCGGATATCTTCGTCCACAAGATCGGCGAGGAATACGTGGTGATGCTTAACGAAGAGGGCGTTCCCAACCTCAAGATCAATCCTCTTTACGCTGCCGACACAAAAGCTGAAAAGGCCGAGAGGGCAGAGCGTAACAATGGAGGGGTAAAGGTTGAAGAGTACCTGAACGATAAGATGCGGTCTGCAATGTGGCTGATCAAGAGTATCCACCAGCGTCAGCGTACCATATACAAGACTTCAAGGAGTATAGTCAAGTTTCAGCGAGAGTTTCTCGACAAGGGGATAGAGTACCTGAAGCCGCTCGTCCTGCGAGATGTGGCTGAGGACATCGGTATGCACGAGTCCACAATCAGCCGTGTAACCACCAACAAATTCATGCAGACCCCACAAGGACTGTATGAGCTCAAATACTTCTTCAACAGCGGCATATCAACCGGTGATGGCGACTTCATTGCATCAGAGAGCGTGAAGAGCAAGATCAAGGAGATACTGGAGAAGGAGGACCTGCGGAAACCATACAGTGACCAGAAGCTCGCAGAGCTCCTTGCCGCAAACCATATAAACATTGCCCGACGAACGGTAACCAAATACCGGGAGATGCTCCGGATCGGGTCATCTTCAGAGCGTAAGCGATTATTCTGATATACTGACTTATGGCAGTAACGGCACCGTACGCATGATTTCCATGCTTTTCTTAACGGGCCGCCATCATATGACTACCGACACGGGAGGAACCCAGTATGCAAATTTCAACAACGTTCAGGCACATGGAACCGAGTGATGCGCTGAAGAGCTATGCCGAGGAAAAGCTGGAGCGGATCAAGAAATACATCGACGAGCCGGTCGTCGCCCAGGTCTACCTGACGGTTGAGAAAATTCGCCATATCGTGGAGATCACAATCAACGCCAAAGGGATCAGCACCAAGGCCTCCGAAGCGACTAACGACATGTACGCTGCGATAGATGCGGTCATCGACAAGATAGAGCGTCAGCTGCGTCGCTACAAGGAGCGTCTTAAGGGTCACAAGCCTTCTGACGGGCCGGAGCGCCAGGTTCAGAAGAAGATTATAGCGGCTGAGGATATGGAGAAGAGCCAGGAGTCTGTGGTCATCAGGACCAAGACGGTTTCCATAAAGCCAATGTCGGTGGATGAAGCGGTCATGCAGATGGACCTTCTCCATAAGGACTTCCTGGTCTTCACTGATGCGATGTCCGACAGTATCAACGTCATCTATCGTCGCCGTGACGGTAACTTTGGCCTGATTGAGACTGCAAAGTGACAGTCTGCTTCCAAGCCGTCTGAACCGGCATGAAACGATGAAGGGTGCTCTGCTGCTTGATCCGTCCGATGTCATAGTCGCGCTGGCATCCTCCGATAGAGAGGGTGTGCTGGCCGAATTTGCCGATTGCGTAACAAAACGGTATCCCGAGGCCTTGGCGGACAACATCCTGCAGCTTCTACTCGAAAGGGAGAGCCTGGGGAGCACCGGAATCGGAGACGGGATTGCCATTCCTCACTGCAAGTCGCCTGCCCTCAAGACTCCGGTGCTTCTATTCGGTCGTAGTGAATCCGGGGTGGACTTTCATGCCATAGATGGCAAGCGGGTACACCTCTTCTTTCTCCTCATTGCCCCGGAAGGGGCAGTGGGGACTCATCTGAAGCTTCTTGCACGCATCTCGCGTCTCCTCAAAAATCCAATGGCACGCGAACAGCTCACCGAGGCTACCTCTGCGGATGAAATAGCTGCCATCGTCAGGGTGCAGGAGAACCGGCCGTGAGCACCATCAGTCTTACTATAGGAGACCTCCTCCGCGATGAGGAATACGGTCTCGATCTCCGGCTGATCTCCGGCAAGGAGGGGCTCAGTCACCGGCTCTACAGTTCGCGCATTCAGAAGCCCGGCCTTGCCCTCACCGGTTACACCGAGCATCTTCATCCCGACCGGCTGCAGGTCTTGGGAAACACCGAGATCTCCTACATGCTTCAGATCCCTGAGCCGCAGGCCCATTCCAATGTAGCCAAGCTCTGTTCCTTCCCCATCTCATGTTTCATTGTCACCAAGGGTCTTACCCCTCCTGACTTTCTCAGACTAGAGACCGAAAGGGCGGGTATCCCCCTCTTAAGCACTCCCATGCAGTCTTCAACCTTTATATCCCTTATAACAAAGTTCCTTGAGGAGCGACTGCTCCCTACTACCCATACCCACGGCGTTCTGGTGGATGTCCTGGGGGTCGGGGTACTGCTTCTTGGGAAGAGTGGTATAGGTAAGAGTGAGTGCGCACTCGACCTGGTGATCCGCGGGCACCGGCTCGTTGCTGATGATGTCGTCTTTATCAAGAAAAAGATGCCCGCATCCCTGGTTGGGCAGGCGGCTGAGGCCATCCAGTACCACATGGAGATCCGGGGTCTTGGGATCATCAATGTCAAGGACCTGTATGGGGTCTCTTCAATCCGCGAGAAGAAAATCATAGATATGGTACTTGAACTGGTCGAGTGGAACCCTGTCCAGGAGTATGACCGGCTCGGTATTGACGAACAGGTTCACACCATCCTCGGTATTGACCTGCCGCATCTTGTTATTCCTGTCCGTCCCGGTCGCAACCTGACCTCCATAATCGAGGTGGCTGCCCGCAATTATCTGCTCAAGGGTATGGGGTATCACTCGGCAAAAGAGTTCCACGAGAAGCTGCTTGCCCGAATGGAAATCCGCCCCCTCGGGGATGAGGTGGAATGATATGCGGATTGTAGTCATCACCGGGCTTTCAGGGTCGGGCAAGTCCACAGCTGTGAAGGCGCTTGAAGATGAAGGTTTTTTCTGCATCGACAACCTTCCCGTCATGCTCATCCCTACTTTTATCGAGCTTCTGGACCGTTCGAAGGACCAGGTACGCGATGTGGCCCTGGGTATGGACATCCGCGGCAGAGACTTCCTCAAGGGGGGAGATGAGGTACTGAAGGGGCTACGGGAATCCGGCCATCAGATTGAGGTTCTCTTCTTCAATGCTACTGATGAGGTCTTGATCCGCCGTTTTTCGGAAACCCGCCGCCGTCATCCGGCCTTGGCCGGGGTCTCAGTGGCTGAGGCGATACGTTTTGAGCGCGAGTGTCTTGACAGTCTGCAGAGGATTTCCACTCGTATCTTCGAGACTTCCGAGATGAATGTCCACCAGCTCAAGGAGATGGTCCTGGCCTACATCCGCGGTGAGGAATGGACGCGCAGGCTCATCGTTCATATTCAATCCTTTGGTTTTCGGTACGGAATTCCCCTGGATTCGGACCTTGTCATCGATGTACGTTTTCTTCCCAACCCTTTTTTTGTCGAAACCCTTAAGAAATTTTCCGGACTTAATCGTAAGGTGAAGGGTTTTGTGCTCGATAAGCCGATCAGCCGTGAGTTTCTTCTGAAGTACAGGGAGTTACTTGAAGTGCTTGTCCCGGGTTACCAGCGGGAAGGGAAGTCTTATCTCACCATATCAGTCGGATGTACTGGCGGAAGACACCGCTCTGTAGCAATCGCTGAGGAACTGAAGAACTATTTTACAGACAAGAATGTTGAGTTGAAGGTAACACACAGGGATATTGAAAAGGGATGATTCCATGATTGGATTGGTATTGGTTACACATGCGGGACTCGCAGGCGAACTCCTGGCTGCTGCCGAGATGGTAGTAGGACCGCTCGAACTGGCCGAGGCTGTGGGTATACGGCCCGGTGATGCGGTGGAGTTCATTCGTACAAGCATAGAGGAGGCGATAAACAGGGTTAATGGCGACGGAGTTGTCGTTATGACCGACATGTTCGGAGGAACTCCAGCCAACATGAGCCTCTCCTTTCTAGAGGAGAACCGGGTCGAGGTTCTTACCGGCGTTAATCTGCCTATGCTCATCAAGTTCTCCAGCGACAGGGGCAAGACGAACATTACGGATCTGGCGGCACAGCTCAAGTCGTGTGGCCGTGAGAGTATATCTGTGGCAGGGGACTACCTGCGGTAGTAAATTCTACAAGGAAGATAGGCATGCTTGAACAGGAATTCACCATAGTAAACAAGCTGG
>JAYSLX010000037.1:0-12650 GCA_043725245.1 Geobacteraceae bacterium
GGTCAGGATTGCAACTTTGCGACTTCCTCCATCCATCTTGCAATCTTGCAATCCTGACCCATGAGTACCTTATTAACTCAGGAAATCTATCACATGAAATACCCAGTATCCAGATCCATAGCGATGGTTCACCCTCCCCCGATCACCGAGGTGCAAGGCTGGATAGCCGGGCGCAAAAGCCCTGAGCTCCCGCTGGTGGATCTTTGCCAGGCAGTGCCGTCATACCCTCCGGCGCAAGAACTGCTCGACCATATGAAAGGCTTGCTGGACGATCCGACCATAGCCCGTTACACCCCGGACGAAGGGCTTGCCGAAGTCCGTGAAGCGGTTTGTGATCGTTACCGGCGAATCTACGATGCCCGGATCTCAAAAGAGCAGCTCTGCCTGACTGTCGGCGCAAGCCAGGCATTCTGGCTCGCCATCCTTGGCCTCTGCCAACCGGGCGACGAGGTGATCGTCCAGGAACCGGCCTATTTTGATCACCCAATGGCACTGGCAATCCTTGGAATCCGAATGATCTCCGCCCCCTTTGATCCCGAAGGTTACGGTATTCCGGATCCGAAAACTATTGCAGCACTCATAACACCCGGAACCCGGGCCATTCTGCTGGTCAGCCCAAGCAACCCTACCGGCGTGGTCACGCCGCCGGAAGTGATCGAAGAAATCTATCTTCTCGCAAAACACCGCGGCATCGCGTTTATCCTTGACGAGACCTATGCCGACTTCATCCCGGACCGCAGGCGTCCTCACAACCTGTTCATAGAGTCCAACTGGTCGGACCACTTCATCCATATCATGTCGTTCGGAAAAACCTACGCACTCACCGGGTTCCGTACCGGCATGCTGGCAGCCTCGTCAGTGTTCGTACGACATCTCCTCAAGGCACAGGACACCATGACGGTCTGCCAGCCGCGCATCTCTCAACTCGCCATCAAGTTCGGTGCGGAGCGGCTTGACGGATGGGTGGCCGCCAACTGCGACATAATGCGGCAACGTCACGACCTGTTCCACAACCTGTTCATGCAACCAGACAACCCCTTCCGACTCGTCACCAGCGGCGCGTTCTTCGCCTGGGTCCAGCACCCCTTCCCCAATCTGACCGGACGAGATGTGGCAAAGCGGCTGGTGCAGGAGGCCGGGGTACTGACCCTTCCTGGTGAGGTCTTTGGCAAAACGCTTACACCCTACCTCCGCCTTGCCTTCGGCAACATAACCGACGAGGCAATTCCCGAGGCAGTGGGCCGGTTTCGCAATTTCAACTGATCGTTATTGAGGGAATTGCATTCACGAAGGGGTGCTGACAATTTCACCGAGAAGGCGGCCTTTATCTGCCGAAGTAAGACGTACGCGAACCTCTCTGTTGGCAAGAGATTCATCACCAGGGATTTGAACGGAGAGGTAGTTTCGTGAGAGCCCGCTACAGAAGCCGTCTCCCCCTTGTTGCATGACAAGGAGATCCAACTCTCTTCCTAGGAAGCGACGATGATAGGCCTCGCGCTTTGACTCTCCCAGAACCCTCAACGCCTCAGCGCGCTCTTTTATGACCAGGCTCTGCAGATGACCAGGCATGTCAGCCGCTTTCGTTCCTGGTCGCGATGAAAAAGGGAATACATGCAGGTAGCCAACAGGGAGCTCCCCTATGAGCCTCATGGTGGCGGAAAACTCCGCAGTTGTCTCGCCCGGAAACCCTGCAATGACATCCAGACCGACACATGCATCCGGCAGTGTCGTAACGATCCGTTCGACAAGGTTACGGAAATACCTGCCGCTATACCCGCGATTCATCCGGGTCAGCGTGCTGTCGGAGCCGCTTTGCAAAGGTATATGCAGGTGTGGACAGATGATTGACGAGCTGCCGAGCAAGGAGATCAACTCAGGGGAAATGTCGAGTGGCTCCAGCGAGCCGAGCCTGAGACGGCGAAGAAGGAGGCGGCTCTCCACCTCTTCAAGAAGATGGAGAAGGTTGGATGAAGAGCCCAGATCTCTGCCATAATGACCAAGATGGATGCCGGTCAGAACCACCTCGCGAAACCCTTGGGCCGTCAGCCGCGAAATCCCGGCCAGCACTTCATTCGGCGGCACGCTCCGGCTCCTGCCCCGTGCAAAGGGGACAATGCAGTATGAGCAGAAGCTGTCGCAGCCATTCTGAACCTGAAGGAATGCCCGCGTATGCTCGGCAAAGCTCTCAAGCCCCAGCGGCTCTGCCTTTCTACTTTCGTCGATAGCGGAGACAAGCACCCTGTCCGGCCCCGGCGCCCCCTTCAGCAGAGCAGCAAGTCCTTTCTTCTCCTCGTTCCCTACCACAAGCCCAACCTCGGGAAGGGCCGACAGCTTTTCAGGAGCTACCTGTGCATAGCAGCCGGTGACAACCACCCGTGCAGCGGGGTTCTTTCGGCTCGCCCGCCGCACCAGCCGCCGCGATTCCGCATCGGTTCGGGCCGTCACCGTGCAGGTGTTGATCACATAGATATCCGCTACATCATCAAAAGGGACGACACAGAACCCTTCCTTCACAAGGCTCTCATGCAGGGCAGCCGACTCAAACTGGTTGGTTTTGCAACCCAGGGTTGTTATGGCGACACGCTTCATTTCACTTTTCACTTTTCACAGCCCCTTCTATCCACCCTCCCCCCAGAACCGTCTCCCCATCGTAGAGGACTACGGCCTGGCCGGGGGTGATCGCCTTTTCCGGCTCCAGGAAGCTGACCTCCACTCGACCGTCATCAAGCTCCCGAACCTCGCACGCCACCGGAACATGGCGATAGCGGATCTTGCAGAAAGCAGCCAGGGGAAACTCCTTCTGACGACAGAGCCAGTTGAATCCACCGGCCACAAGCCCTTTAACGTAGAGCTCAGGTCTGACACCAACCAGCACTTCCCGTTTTCCGGCATCCACCCCCAATACGTAGAGAGGCTCGCTATAGGCGATACCAAGCCCCTTCCGCTGCCCAACCGTATAGCGGTGGATACCGGCATGGGTCCCAAGACACTCCCCCTGGGTGTTGATGATACGACCTTCCTCCGGTTCGAGCCCCCCGACCTCTTCAAGATATCTGATATAGTCATCATCCGGAATGAAGCAGATCTCCTGGCTCTCACCCTTGTCCTTTACCGGCAGACCATATTCAGCCGCCAGCTGGCGGACCGCAGGCTTTGTCAGCTCCCCGAGGGGGAACAAAACCCTGGCAAGCTGGGCCTGGCTAAGGGCAAAGAGGAAGTATGACTGGTCCTTGCGACTGTCGACACCCTTCAGGAGCCGACAGAACCCGTCAGGCTGCCGCTCGACCCTCGCATAGTGACCGGTTGCGAGGAAATCTGCGCCAAGTTCCACGGCCTTGTCCATCAGGAGTCCGAACTTGATCTGGGGATTACAGCGGGCGCAAGGGTTGGGGGTGCGGCCGGCCCGGTACTCTTCTGCAAAATAATCCTTCACTGCCCCCCTGAATGGCTCAACAAGATCAACCACATGGTGAGGGATGCCAAGATGCGTTGCCACTGCCTCGGCATCATCGATATGCTGCCTGCGCGAATCATCCAGCACCTGCATGGTGATACCGAAGACCTCATACCCTTCTTCCTGCAAGAGTGCAGCAGTGACTGACGAGTCAACCCCGCCGCTCATGGCAACCGCTACTTTGAGTTTTTTTGAACCGTCCATCGCATTCTCCAAAAAGAACCGGGAAGCCTTATGGCTTCCCGGTATTAAGCCTGCTTATCATGAATGTGCTACTGGATGCGCTTCTTCAGCTCCTCATGCTCTTTGGCAAGATCCACGTATTTTCTCTCCAGCTCTCGGATCTGGTCGAAGAGGCAGGAAATGGCCTTTGCTTCCGGGTCGGGCATCTTGCCGTGCTCCAGGTCGTGCCGCTTTGCAGGCTTTTCCTCAGCTGCCATCACAACGCGACCGGGGATACCAACGACTGAAGCGTTGGGAGGAACCTCCTTCACCACCACAGAGTTGGAGCCGATCTTGGCCCCTTTGCCCACCGTGAACGGTCCCAGTATCTTTGCGCCGGAACCGACAACAACATTGTCTTCCAGCGTAGGGTGACGCTTGACCTTGTCCCAGGTCACCCCACCCAGGGTGACGCCGTGATACATGGTTACATTGTCACCGATCTCGGCCGTCTCACCTATCACAACACCCATGCCATGGTCTATGAAGAACTTTCGTCCAATCTTTGCACCAGGATGGATCTCGATGCCGGTTATGAACCGACTCACCTGGGAGGTAAACCTGCCAAGAAAAAAGAGCTCGTGAGTCCACAACCAATGGGCAATCCGGTGAAACCAGATTGCATGGAGCCCCGGATAGCAGAAAAGAACCTCCAGGGCGTTACGAGCCGCGGGATCGCGCTCAAATACCGAATTAATGTCTTCTCTCATGTGGGCGAACATGGCAATACCTTTCCTATCCCCACTGCAGTCGAGCATGCAGCTCACATCGTCGCTTTACCGTGGAAACATGCTGAAATTACACTGATTGTTACTTTGGTAACATACCTTACCATTTATATCAATTACTATTTCCATTCTCTGTCAAGAGTTAGTATGTGAGAGGTCATGGAAAATCTGTGAGGATATGCTAAAATCCATAAGCTTGAATTAAAGGAGCCCTAAACAACTATTATCCATTTACAACTCTAAGGAGATAACATTGCCGCCACTTGAGCCGACGACAGTAGACTTCCTCAGACTCCTCGATATAGACCCACACGAACGACTAAGCCAGCTGGAGGTGGTGGTGGATAAAATTCCTCCGGCAGAGCTTGTCACCAAAGGGTTTGAGGCTCTCGGAAACAACGACTCGCTTATGGCATTGCTCTGCCTGGAACGTGCTGCAAAATGCGAGGACACCCCTGAACTTGCATCCACTCTGGGGTTCTGCCTGGCAAAGGAACTTAATCAATTCGAACGGGCCATTGCCCTCTGCCGTTCAGCCATTGAGAGGGACCCGGAAAATACCCGGCATTACCTGAACCTGGGCCGCGTATTCCTCATGAAGGGAAAGAAGCATGAGGCTCTCGACATATACAATGAGGGGCTACGCCACGGAAAGGATCCGGAGATTTTCAAAGACATACAACTCATAGGGTTGCGCCGTAAACCCATCATCCCTCTTCTGCATCGTGAGCATATACTCAATCGATCTCTCGGCTATATCCTCGCCAGGGTAAAGGACCGTAAAAAATAACTGCCTCCCATTCTCAACTCTCACGCACAACTACCGAAAGATAAGGATGAGTGCATTGCGTGTCATCAATGAGGGGACTCTGCACTAAAGGGGGAGATATGAAAGCATACAGAATTCCCGTGATAGCCCTCTGTTTCTGGATGGCCCTCCAAGGAGTCGGCTTTGCCAGGTCAGTCTATCTGAGCGACGGTGGCAAAGTGGATTGTGAGGCGTTCTGGAGAAAGGGAGACCTGGTTGTTGTCAAGGTGAACCGTGATGTGGTAATCGAGTTCGGCAACGCCGAGGTGGATCTCAAGAAAACGTTTCGGTCGGCAGCAAGCCCCAAGGGGCGGCCCTCTCCCCATAAGCAAGAAGTTGCAGAAAGTGGGGGATCTTCGTTTGTGCCCCTGAACAAACCTGCTGTGGTGTCAGCCAAGCCGGCCCCCCTGCCGCCGAAACCTGTGGCGCAGAGTACCGGGGTTCCAGAAACCAAGGGGAGTGCCGTGCCCCAAATTGCACCTCAAGCAACAACAGAAACAGATGGCGCCCCACTGCCCGCTCCGAAACGTGTGTTGTTGCAAAGAGGACCTAAGGCAGAGCCGCAGATGGTACCTGCACCATCTTTCGGGATTCCGCTGCTCCCCCTGCTGGGAGCACTGGCGCTGGGCCTTCTGCTGGTTGCCGCCAACTGGAAGATCTTTGAGAAGGGAGGAGAGGCTGGCTGGAAATGCCTGATCCCGATCTATAATCTCTACGTATTGATAAAAATAGCCGGGAAGCCCGGCTGGTGGTTGCTCCTCACTTTAATACCGCTCGTCGGTATTGCGATCTTACTCATAACCATGATCGCCCTGGCTGAAAGATTCGACAAAGGGGCACTGTTCGGAGTTGGGTTGTTCCTGCTCGGCTTCATCTTCTTCCCGCTGCTCGCCTTTGATGGGTCAGAGTACAATCCTGCATAATCGGCTGCGAAGAGCCTCGATTTCAGATGAGACAGCACGGCACGTTATTCAGTTTACATTTGCACTCAATCTTCAACATCACCGCGGTATTAATCCTAAAGAAAATCAAATATTCTCCGAATCATAGTGATAATCGGTTGATTACATTCGGGGGATGCCACAATGACTCGCATATCTGTCTCTTCACCATGGACAAGGGTCGCCGGACTTATACTCGCATTCGGCGCCTGGGCGCTTATCATCGCTGCCGGTGCGGCCTGGGGGGCAGTAGAGCCTGCCGATCCGGCAGCCGACCTGACCGAGCTCAATCTCGAGCAGCTGATGGAGATGAAGGTCGAGAAGGTCTACGGCGCCTCCAAGTTCGAGCAGGACGTCACCGAAGCGCCGTCATCGGTGACGGTGGTGACCGACGACGACATCAAGCAATATGGCTGGCGCACCCTGGCAGATGTGCTCAATGCCACCCGTGGGTTCTTCACTTCCTACGATCGTACGTACCAGTATATCGGCGTGCGCGGGTTCAACCGGCCGGGCGATTATAACTCCCGGGTGCTGATCCTCATCGACGGCCACCGCTTGAATGACTCAATCTTCGACACCGCTGCCATCGGCACTGACTTTCCCCTGGACATGGCGCTCATCGAGCGGATCGAGATCGTTCGAGGTCCGAGTTCCTCGCTCTACGGCACCTCTGCCTTTTTCGGCATCATCAGCATCACCACCCGCTCACCGCATAAAGTGGACGGAGTGGAGACCAGCGTGGCAGTGGGCGACCGTGCCACGGGCAAGGGGCTGGAACGTGCCGGCCATCTGGGGACCGACCTGATTACCAACCGCAGCGAGCGGGCCACCTACCAGGGACGAATGACCTTCGGCAAGGCATTTCAGGGGAGGGGCGAACTCCTCTTCTCGGCCAGTGGCCATACCAGCGACGGCGAACCGCGTCTCTTCTACCCTGAACTGGCACAGACCACCGGCATCGGCACTGCCGACAAGATAGATCGTGACCGCAGCTATTCGTTCTTTGCCAAGGCGCTACTCGGCGACTTCACCCTCACCGGCATCTGGCACAATCGCGACAAGACTCTGCCGAACGGAATGTACGCCGCCCTCCCCAACGACCCGGGACTGCGCCTCATCGACAGTCGCGCGTTCATCGATCTGAAATTCGAGCGTCCGGTCAGCGGCACCCAGTTGTTGGCCCGGTTGTTTCTCGACGAGTACCGCTACACAGGGGGCTTTCCGTATGATTATTCGCCGGCAGGCCCTTCCCGAGCCATTAACCGTGATGACACGGTTGGCCGCTGGTGGGGTGGAGAGCTCCAAGCCAGCCGTCGGGTCAACGATTGGCTGCACCTCACCGCTGGCTCCGAGTTCCGCGATAACTTCCAGCAGGACCAGACCAACAGTGACGAATATAGCGGCGGCAGTTCAATTGCTGAACTGCATGCCAGCACAGCCTGGTCGCTGTTCGGCCAGACCGAAGTGCGGCTCCATCCGAAGCTGATCCTCAATGCCGGGGTTCGCCATGACCATTACAGCACCTTTGGCGGCAATACCAGCCCGCGCGCCGCCCTGATCTTTACCCCGCTGGAGAAGACTGTCTTCAAGGCCACCTACGGCGAGGGCTTCCGTGCACCTAACGCCTATGAGCTCTATTATCGGGACACATTCGGCACCTTCATTCCCAACCCGGTACTCAAGCCTGAGAAGATCCGCACCGCCGAGCTCTCCTATGAGCAGTATTTCGGCGAGCATCTGCGCAGCAGTCTGAGCGGTTACTACTCGTGGATCTCTGATCTGATCACCTACCAGAACGGGGTTCCGTGGAGCAATATTGGCCGGATCGAGACTGCGGGGGGCGAAGTTGAGGTCGAGGGGCGCTGGAAAAGCGGCATTGGTGCCCGAGCCAGCTACGCCTTCGTCGAAGCCCGCAACGAAACGGCTCGCCAGCACCTGGACAACTCGCCTCAACATCTGGCCAAGGTGAACCTCACCCTACCTCTCTACCACAAGCTCCTCTCTGCTGGACTGGAGCTCCAGTGGGTCGGGGAGCGTGAGTATCTCGAGAAGGTTGACCGGAATGGCGCCACTGTGCCTGCCGGCACTGTCGGCAGCTACGTGGTCAGCAACCTGACCCTTTTCTCCACCGGCCTGATGCAGGGGCTCAACCTGTCGGCCAGCGTCTACAACCTACTCGACAAGCACTTTGCAGACACTGCCTCTTCTGACCTTGACCAGGTGCAGATCCCGGGTGATGGCCGTACCTTCCGGCTCCAGTTGACCTACCACTTCTAAGAGGACGAGCTTTGACCGCAGCCGCTACCCAACTCTGCTCTGCCCGCTCCGGCTTGTTCCGCCGGTTGGCAGTCACGTGCGCCATGGCCGTGGCGCTGGTAACGGGGAACGCTGTCACGGCGGCTGATCCGCCGGAGTATCAGGTAAAAGCTGCCATGCTTTACAACGTCGCTAAGTTTGTCGACTGGCAGGAAGCGCAGACCGATGCCCCCTTGCAGGTTTGCGTCTTTGGGAAAAACCCCTTTGGCGCAGCGCTCGATTCTCTGCGCGGCAAGGTTGTGCATGGCCGGCAGCTGAATGTACGCCAGGTTTCAAGACCCGATGAGATCGGAGCCTGCCAGATCCTCTTTATCAGCTCTTCCGAGCGGCGCAGCCTGCCGGCAATCCTCGCCAAAGGCGCTCTGGCGGGGGTGCTGACGGTCAGCGACATGGAGCGCTTTGCCACAACCGGCGGAGTAGTCGGTTTCGTCGAAGTTGAGGGCAAGATCAGGATGGAGGTCAACCTGGAGGCTGCCCAGCAGGCAGGCCTGAAGATCGGTTCGCAGCTGCTGAAGCTGGCAAGAATCGTCCGGGAGGCCGGCCAATGATCACGAGGATGAAACGCCGCTTCAATGATCTGCCGATAAGGAGCAAGCTGGTGTTCCTGTTCATGGCGTTGAGCGGCCTTGTGCTCTGCGCTGCCATGAGCATTTTTATCCTCAACGACAGTTTTAAGTACCGCGAGGATCAGAGCAGGGATATAGATTCGGTAGCGCGGATCATTGCACGAAACACTGAAGCGGCACTGGCATTCAATGACCAGAATGCCGCATCCGAGACGCTGGCAGGACTCAGGTATCATTCCCAGGTTCTTGGCGCCTACCTCTACACCGGTGATGGGCATTTCTTTGCCCGCTTCCATCAGCTAAAGGACGACTATGGGAAAGGGGTGGTGATCGGTGGGAATAGGAGTGCCGAAGCCCTGGAGCATTTTGTGCGAATGCATCAGGATGGCAACCGTTTTTTCAATTTGCAGAACCCGGTGGCTATACAGGAGGTGACCCTCGAAGGGCAAAAGCTCGGTACTGTTGTGGTTGTCGGTGACATGGATCCCCTTGTTAATGAAATACGGGGGCACCTGCTCATCTTCCTTCTGCTGCTGCCCGTTGCCGGTATGTTCACATTCTTCCTCGCCTCACGCCTGCAACATATTGTTTCAGAGCCGGTTCTGCGTCTCACCGGAATCATGAACAAGGTTTCGGCAACCAAAGATTTCTCTCTTCGTGCTGACCGGACATCGTCTGACGAGATCGGCTCTCTGTATGAAGGGTTCAACGAGATGCTCTGCGAGATCGAAGAGCGCAACGAGACCCTCCGCCTGCGCCAGGAGCACCTGCAGGAACTGGCACACTTCGACAGCCTCACCGGACTACCGAACCGTACACTTTTCCATGACCGGCTAAACCAGGCCCTGCGCAATGCCGAGCGGTTTGCCCAGAACGTCCTGGTCATCTTCATCGACCTTGACCACTTCAAGGATATCAATGACAGTCTCGGCCACCGAATGGGCGATCTGCTGCTGGTTGAGGTAGCGCAACGCCTGAAGGTCGTGATCAGGTCATGCGATACCGTGGCGCGAATGGGTGGGGACGAGTTTACCGTATTTGCCCAGAATATCGGTAGCGAGCAGAACTCCGAGATTATTGCAAAACACCTTGTGGAGACACTTGCCAAACCGTACAAGGTGGACGGGAGGGAACTCTTCCTAACGGCCAGCCTAGGACTCACCTCCTATCCGAAAGATGCCGGCACTGTTGATGAACTGCTGCGTAATGCGGATCTTGCCATGTACTGCGCCAAGGATAAGGGGAAGAACGCATACGAGCGCTACGAACCATCAATGAATCTGATGGCTTCATCACGTTTGACAATCCTGAACGACTTGCATCATGCCCTGGAACGCGATGAATTCTGGCTTGCCTACCAGCCACGGGTGGATCTGGCAACAGGCCGGATTACCGGGTTTGAGGCGCTCATCCGGTGGCAGCACCCGGAACAGGGCCTTGTCATGCCTGGCAAGTTCATCCAGCTTGCAGAGGAAACAGGACTGATTGTCGGAATCAGTGAGTGGGTCATCTCCACTGCCTGCCTCCAGATCAGGGAGTGGCAAGCGGCCGGTCTGACGCCTGCCCCTGTGGCGGTCAATCTGGCATCACTCCTCTTCAAGCGTCAGGTGGTTGTCCCGATGATTGTTTCCGCTCTGGAACAAAGCGGTATTGAACCACGTTTCCTGGAGGTAGAGCTTACCGAGGGGACCATCATTGCCGGCAATGAAACCACAGTTGCCCAGCTCAATGAGCTCAAGGCTTTGGGTATAATCATCGCCATAGACGATTTTGGTACCGGCTACTCCTCGCTTAGTTACCTGCAGCGCCTTCCCATTGATATCCTGAAGATCGACAAGTCGTTCATCTGCAACATCAGCAGCAACAAGGATGATCTCGCGATCGTCACAGCGATCATTGCCATGGCCAGAAGTCTCAGTCTTGGGGTAGTCGCCGAGGGGGTTGAGACGCACGATCAGCTGGCTTATCTCCGAACCCAGGGTTGCCAGCAAATTCAAGGGTACCTGGTGAGCAGACCGATACCGGCCGATCAAATTGCCGCACTACTCGAAGGAGGGGTTCTTCTGGAGAGTTGAGCTACGGTAAACCGTTGCCCCTGGCTACTCTGTAGCATAGTTTCAATGTGGTTAAGGGGAAGCAGGCTTGTCATCTAAACCCAAAATAAGCTATTGAGATGCTACTGTTTGGGATAAAACCATTCGTAATACCAGGCACAGGCCTGTTCGATCTGTTTCTGGATGCGGGGGGGTATTTCATGCCTCTTTGGCTGAGAAATGGTTGTCTGCTGAAGATGCAGATATTTGTAACGGTAGTGACTGTCACTCTCATGGGGGCGAACCATCAGACTTTGGGGGGAGATCGTATGGGGCGACAGGCCTAGCCAGGTATACACAGCCGTCATGACCTGTTCAGGTTTCGCGACCAGATCCTCGAATTTGACGAAATAGATGCGATCTTTCACCGACTGTGGCAGATCCTGCACCGCCTGTATCGACGAGAGCGGCGCACCGACGGACTTGTCTTTGGCGAACAACTGATCGGCCCGACCAAAACGATCATAATCGGCCAGATGATCAATAAAATCCACCAAAATTGTCTTCTGGTGCTGCGTCTCGATTGACCCATAAATCTGCCCTAGTTCTCGGATGGAGATCACCAGCCGCGCATCGGGCTCCAATTGCAGGAGGAGTTCGATACAGTGCAGCCAGGCGCGGTTTTTATCCACTACCACCTGTTTGCCGGCGTTCTGATGCCACCCATGCAGAAATCCTCGCATGGCCGACTGCAGATTGCCGTAGGTCGTATCAAACTGTACATCCAGCTGTGACAGGAAAAACTGGTCGTCACTGAGAAAACGTCGTGTTGCCAGCAGTGCGTTGCATAAAGGAGAGCTATGCCCTTCGCAAAACACGTCGGGATGCTCGGACAGCAGTTGACAGAGAAGCGTTGAACCAGCCCGTGGCAAGCCGGCGACACCGACAAAAGGTGAAGACATGGGTTTTCCTCCAAGGTGATAATTAATGCGTGTCGTTACCGCTACCCTGAGAGTTGTCAGTAATTAACTGGGACGATGCCAAACTATCCAGGGTGCCGCTGCCAGCGCCGGGTCCCATTGCTGTGGGTGACGGTGCAAATAGATTGCTGCCAGGATTCTGCCCGGAGCCGTTGGCGCCGTTTTGGGTACTGGTCAGACTGGCAAGTACGGAATCAAGAACCGGGTTATTGGATGGCGTTGGTTCTGGTGTCGGTGTCGGTTCTGCCACCGGAGTTATGGTCAGTACACCATTGACGTAGGTGACGTTGTAATTGCCGGCACTGAAGCTGCCGCCGTTGGCGTTACTGGCGGTGATGACATAGGGTGAGCCTCCTACGCCTGCTGTCGCCGCTGCGCCAGTGCTATCCAGCGTCACGCTGCCGATGGTCTCGCCGTTCTGCAGGCCGCTGGAGGTGAAGACGGTAAGTGTCGGCGCCTGGCCGTAGGTCTTGGAAGCGTCGGAAGCAGTGACGCTGAGCGCTGCCGGCGAAACCGTCAGGCTGCCGTTGTTGTAGGTGATTGTGTAGTTACCGGCGCTGAAACTGCCGCCGGTGGCTGTACTGGGGGTGATGGCGTAG
>JAYSLX010000038.1:0-11967 GCA_043725245.1 Geobacteraceae bacterium
CCATGTAGATGATCAACGATATTTTGGCAAGCTCGGACGGCTGAAGCGAAAACCCCGGAAGCCTTATCCAGCGGGATGCACCACCTGCACTCCCCCCGATGCCTGGTATCAGCACCAGAACCAAGAGGAGCAGGCAGCCAAGGAGTACCGGTACGGCAGCCTTTCGCCAAACATGGTAATCAACCTGCATCACGCCGTACATCAGGGCAAGTCCCATCAGCGCGAAAATCCCCTGCCGCTTGAGGAAATAGAAGCCATCGTGGTATTTCTTCGCTGCCATGACCGATGAAGCAGAATAGACCATTACTATGCCGAAACAGGTAAGAGCCACTACCATCAGCAGGATAATCACGTCGCAGGTTGCCAGACGCCTCATTGCACAACCCCTTCCGGCAGTCCCCTGACAAGGGCCTTGAACCGTTCGGCACGCTCCTCATAGTCTCGAAACATATCAAAGCTGGAACATGCAGGTGAAAAGAGAACAACCCCCCCAGGCTCGGTGAGTCGGACAGCAATGGCAACAGCCTCCTCCAGGGTTTCGGCAAGGCAGGTATCAGTTAAACAGCCAAGCTCTGCTGCCATCCTCTCCTTGGCCTCACCGATCAGGATCATATGGCAAACGCGCTCCTTTACGAGTTCTGCAAGCGGCAGATAGGAGCCCCCCTTGTCTTTGCCACCGGCTATGAGTGTGATCCCGGTAAAACTTGCCAGGGCCTTCGCTACACTCCCCACGTTGGTAGCTTTGCTGTCCTCGTACCATCCTACGCCTTTCAGCTCCCTCACAAGCTCCATTCTGTGGGGAAGTCCGCGGAACTCCTCCACCGCCTGACGGGCCGTATCAGCCGGACATCCTGTCAGCAGCGTAGCTGCCAGGGCAGCCATTATGTTCTCTCTATTGTGAACACCTTTAATCCGGAACGCCGCAGTCGGAATTACCTCTTCTCTCCCTTTCCAGCGGAAGACAATCTCTCCTTCCCGGTGGAATATCCCCTCTGCCAGATCCTGCTTCTGGCTCATCCAGAAAATACCCGCCTTTATGGAGACGGCAAGCCCGGCAACGACCGGATCATCCAGATTGAGAACCGCAATGTCCTCTGCAGTCTGATTCATGAAGATCCTGGCCTTGGCATCGATATATTCCTGATAGCTTTCATATCGATCCAGGTGGTCCTCAGTTATGTTCAGCAACACCGCAACCTTCGGTCGAAAGAGGTCTATACTCTCCAACTGGAAGGATGAGAGTTCCACCACTACCCGTTCCACCGACTCACCGCTCTCCACCAGTTCGATCAACGGGTTTCCGATATTTCCGCCGACAAATGTACTATATCCGCAGGAACGGCAGATCTCGCCGATCAGGGTGGTGGTGGTTGTCTTGCCGTTTGTGCCGGTGATGGAGATGATCGGTGCATCGATATAACGGCCCGCCAGCTCGACGTCACCTATGATAGGCCTTTGCTCTGCCCGCGCCATCTGCAGGTGCTTGATATCCATCGGCACTCCAGGGCTCACCACGATCAGGTCAGCCATCAGGAATGTTTCTGTGTTATGCCGACCCAGCTCCAAATTGATCTTCAGCCCATCCAGCTGTGCAAGGAAAGACTCAAGAGCCACCTCATCCTTCATGTCGGTTATTGTTACCTCTGCCCCCTGCATGAGCAGAAACCTGGCCACTGCCACACCTGTGCGTGCCAAACCGACAACCAGAATCCGTTTTCCCAATAGGTCCATGCTCTTTACCGTAACTTGAGTGTTGATATCGCCACCAGCGCCAGGATGATGGTTATGATCCAGAAACGGACGATGATCTTCGGCTCTGCAACACCTTTCAGCTCAAAGTGATGGTGAATCGGCGCCATCCTGAATATCCGCTTGCCTCGGTACTTGTAAGAGCCGACCTGAAAAATCACCGACAGAGCCTCAATGACAAAGATGCCGCCAACTATTATCAGCAGGATCTCCTGCTTGGTCAGGACCGCAAGGGTCCCAAGCGTGCCCCCGAGAGACAGGGACCCCACGTCACCCATGAAGACCTCGGCCGGATAGGAGTTGTACCAGAGGAACCCAAGCCCTGCCCCAACCATAGCGCCGCAGAGCACTGCGAGCTCACCGGTACCGGCCACGTATGGTATCTGCAGGTACGAGGAGAGCTTGGCATTACCGGCGATGTAACAGAAAAGCAGGTATGTCGCGGCATTGATCGCCACCGGTCCAATAGCAAGCCCATCCAGGCCATCTGTCAGGTTTACCGCATTACTCGCTCCGACGATAACCAAAGTGACAAACGGGATAAAAAAGATCGAGAGATCAGGATGGATTCGTTTGAAAAGAGGGAAATAGAGCTCTTTTGAGAAGTCCGGCATCATGTACAGGAACGTGGCAACCGTACCGGCCAGCAGCACCTGCCAGAACATCTTCTGCCGTGCCGATAGTCCCTTTGAGTTCTTTTCGACAACCTTCTTGTAGTCATCGATGAAACCGATCAGCCCGTATCCAACAACTACAAACAGCGTAATCCAAATGTAGCGGTTGGTCAGGTCGGCCCAAAGAAGGGTAGGGATAACGATTGAGGAGAGGATCAGCACACCTCCCATGGTCGGTGTTCCCTGCTTCTTCAGATGTGACTCTGGGCCATCTGTCCTGATGACCTGCCTTGCCTGAAGACCCTCCAGTTTGCGGATGACCCACGGACCGATGATGAAGCAGAGCAACAGAGCAGTGATCATGCTATAGATGGTTCTGAAGGTCAGGTACTTGAAGACATTGAAGAGTTTTATACTGCCTGCCAGAGGATAGAGGAGGTGGTAGAGCATCAATTATCCCCTTTTCCAGATGCAGAAGCCCGCCACGTACGTATCCCCTCTACTACGCCTTCCATCCGCATACCGCGTGACCCTTTCACCAGCACACAGTCGCCATCCACCAGATTGCCGCGCAGGTCTGCAAGCAACTGCTCGCGACTCTCTGCAACGACTATAGATTCCTCGGACATTCCACCTTCTAATGCCCCTGTTTTAACGGTCTCAGCAAAACGCCCCAGGAGGTAAAGCCTGCAGACGCAGGTTGCTGCCAGTCTCCCGACTCCGCGGTGAGCATCTATTGACCCGCTGCCGAGCTCCAGCATGTCTCCCAGGACCGCGATTGCTCGCCCCTCTCCTTTAAGCTCTGAGAGAGTCACCAGCCCTGCCGCCATGGACCCTGGATTTGCATTGTAACTGTCGTCAATAAGGGTGACACTACCGAGTTCCTCCAGGCTGAACCGCCTGGCAACAGGGCAAAATGCTTCCAAACCTTTGCATATCTCTGCTGCGGAAGTTCCAACTGCCCATGCTGCTGCTGCTGCAGCCAGGGCATTCTGGATATTGTGGCGCCCGTATGCCTTCAGCTGCACCGGAATCTCTATTCCCGGAAGAGTTAGAACAAACCGTTGCCCCGCATGGCCTGCATTCACAATTCGACTAGCCGTAACCTCTGCCCCGTGCAGGCCGAAGGAGAGGCGTTTTACACCCTCTGCTACCGGCAGTGCCGACACAAGCGGATCATCAGCATTGTAGATCGCCCAACCTCCTGCTTTCAGTCGCATAAAGAGCTCGCCTTTTGCTCGCGCAACCGCCTCCATGCTCCCCATGCTCTCCAGGTGAGCGGGAAATGCGTTGGTAATAACCCCAACATCAGGAGCAGCGATTTCAGCCAGCCGGTCTATCTCTCCAGGCTCACTCATCCCCATCTCGAGAGCACCCCACCGGTGTTCGGAAGTGAACTGAAGTATCATCTGCGGAACGCCAATCAGGTTATTCAGGTTACCGGAAGTCTTAAGGCCGGGGCCTCTGCCCATAAGGATGGAGGCCAGCATCTCCTTGGTACTAGTCTTGCCGTTGCTTCCTGTTACGCCGACTACAGGGATGTCGAGTCGCCTGCGATGCAGGACAGCAAGGTCGCCCAAGGCACGAAGGCTGTCTTTCACAACTATGCAGGTGAGTGAAGTCGGCGGCTGATGCCCGTCAAGCCAGGCCTGCTCAACGAGAGCAGCTGCAGCCCCTCGCTCTGCAGCCAACAGGAGAAAGGTGTGCCCATCGTAGTTTGCCCCGTGCAGCGGGACAAAGAGTTCTCCTGATTCGATGCTCCTGGTATCGGTAGAAACACCGTCGACTTCCATTTCCCCGTTACCGGCAACGACTTTACCGCCTGTTGCCTGTACTATCTCGCTGCACGTAAACATATTCAATCTCCACTGCGTACTACCGCGCGGAAAGGGCTGCTGCTGCCTCTTCGCGGTCGTCAAAATGGTGTTTCACCGCACCTATGATCTGGTAGTCCTCATGCCCCTTGCCGGCCAGGAGCACGATATCGCCAGCCATCGCCACCCTGATCGCCAAGCGTATTGCCTCCCTGCGGTCCGGGATAACGACATACCCTTTCGCCCCAAACCCCTCCAGAAGATCAGAGACGCTATACTCCCTTACCCCTAGTGCCGACAGGCCTTCACGGATCTCACTGATTATTGCAAGCGGCTTCTCAGTCCGGGGGTTGTCGGATGTCACCACTGCCAAGTCTGAGAGAGTTCCGGCAACTTCACCCATAATCGGCCTCTTCCCCCGGTCCCGGTCGCCTCCGCAGCCGAAGACCGTGATGATCCTGCCCCTCTTCAAGGCATTCAACGTCTGAAGGACATTCTCAAGGGCATCACCCGTATGAGCATAATCAACAAACAGTGAAATGCCCCGACTGTTTTCCACCTTTTCCAGTCGACCAGGCACGGTGCTATGCCCCTCAATACCGGCACGGATGGACTCCAGAGGCAGATTTAGTGCATATCCGACAGAGGCTGCTGCGAGTATATTAGAGAGGTTGAAGCGACCAACCAGCCTGGATGCAAAGGGAGTTTCCCCTGTCGGCGTCACCAGTAAACCTGTTATCCCTGAGACCGAGAACCTAACATCCACAGCCCTCACATCCCCTTCGTATTCAACCCCATAGGTAATAACAGAACATGCCGCAGACTCGGCAACAACCGCGCCATGTTCATCATCCATGTTTATAATTGCTCTGCGTCGCGGTTTCGCAGGGGTCGGCATGAGCAGTTCCCTGAACAACCGGAGCTTTGCCTCAAGGTAATTATCCATACTACCGTGGTAATCGAGATGGTCCCGCGTCAAGTTAGTGAAGACACCGACATCGAAGAGACAGCCGTCAATCCGCCTTTGCTCTAAGGCGTGTGACGAAACCTCCATAACCACGCTGGCGGCACCGAGGTCAACCAGCCTGCGAAGCAACCCCTGCAGTTCGCATGATTCCGGCGTCGTGTGCGAAGCCGGAAGTACAAGGTCCCTGAAACGGTAGCTGACTGTGCCGAGAACAGCTGCAGGAAGTCCGGCGCTAGCTAATATTGCTTCTACCAGGTAGGTCGTGGTGGTCTTGCCGTTGGTTCCGGTTATCCCTATCAGGGGGATAGCAGAGGTCGGCTCTCCGTAGAATCTTGCTGCCATGTGAGCCATTGCAGTACGTGCGTCTCTGACCAATACACAAGGGATAACGTTCCGGACAGATCCTGGCTCCTCAAGAACAACTGCGACAGCCCCCCGCTCAAGGGCAGCATCAATAAAACGATGACCGTCAGCGGTTGTTCCTTTTAAAGCAAAAAAGAGACCCCCTGGCTCAACCATCTTCGAATCATAGTAGAGCCCTTGGATCTCTCGGTCGCTACCTCCGCTAATAGAAAGCGGGGAGACGGCTTGTATAAGGTCACTCAGTTGCATGTGCCCTCTCGCAAATGTTTCATATACGTTATTATTCGTGTCATGCCGACGGCATGAACTTGACCCATACCTGGTCGTTCGGCCCTATTCTACGACCAGGGAGGGGATTCTGTCCCACTGCACGTCCGCTGCCTATCAACCGAACATTAAGGCTTCTCTTCTCCATCCCCCGAAGGACTTCGCGCATGCTCCTACCGCTGAAATCCGGCATCGTCAGCCCTTCCCCCCCTTCGACAAAGCTTCCCTCGGCAGCGGGGTCCACTACCGCCGCTTCCGTTGCCGGAGTCTGAGATTTTGAGGTTGCACTCTCCTTCTCTTTTCCCTTGCGGTTCTGAACGGTAGCATCCGGGGTTGCCTTAAGGTAGCATAGTGTCTGCCTGGCTATGGCACCAAAGGCCGGGGCTGCTACCACTCCTCCGTATGGGCTGGTCTTGGGTTCATCTATCACCACAAGAATGGTGAGACGTGGTTTATCCATCGGGACGAATCCGACAAAAGAGGCTATACGCTTGTTCACTGAATAACCATGGGTCACTGGATCTACCTTCTGCGAGGTTCCGGTCTTTCCAGCGACACGAAAACCGTCCACTGCAGCTTTGGTTCCAGTCCCACCCTCCCCAGTGACCCCTTCCATCATCAATGCAACTGCCTTGGCTGTCTCCTCTGAAACTACCCGCTTACGGATCTCTGGGGTGACCTGTTTGATGACATTGCTTTCGGCGTCGGTTATTTTTTCAACAAGGTACGGCTTCATCAGGATACCGCCATTTGCAACAGCAGATATCGCAGATGCAAGCTGAAGTGCCGTAGTTGTGACTCCCTGTCCGAAGGAGATCGTCGCAAGGTCAACAGCAAACCACTGGCTATTATCACGTAGATTTCCGGAGGCCTCCCCTGGAAGGTCAACACCGTTTCGCTCACCGAATCCGAAACCTTTCAGGTAATGGTAGAGTCTTTCCTGACCAAGTCTCCCCCCGATCTTGGCAGCTCCAATGTTGCTTGAATACTTCAGGATATCACTCACTGTTGTTCGACCGAGTTTGTGGGTGTCATGAATGGTCCGACCGCCGATGTTGTATTCACCCATCCCGCAATCAAACATTTCACGAGGATTAACCAACTTCTCTTCGAGGGCCGCAGCCATCAGGAATACCTTAAAGGTAGAACCCGGCTCGAAGGAGTCGGAGATGGCACGGTTACGCAGCAAGGATTGTGAGTATTTCTGATGGGTATTAGGGTTGAAGCCCGGATAGTTGGCCATCGCAAGCACCCTGCCGGTCTGTGGTTCCATCACAAGTGCAATACCGGCCTTTGCGCCGCTATCGGTCACCGCCTTTGCAAGCTCCTTCTCGGCAAGGTACTGGATATTTTTGTCTATGGTAAGGGTAACATTGTGCCCCTTGGAAGAAGCCTTAACTACGGCACCTTTCATCGAGATGTCCCGCCCCAGGGCATCACGCTCAGTGACCATATATCCGATGCTTCCCAGTATCGTAGAATTGTATTTGCGCTCTATCCCCTCCAGCCCTTCCGGGTCAAGGCCGGTAAAGCCGATGACGCTCGCCGCCATATCAAGATTTGGATAGAACCTTTTTGTCTCCTTTACGAAGGCAATCCCCTCAAGCTCAAGTGCCTTGATTTTTGCTGCCGTTTCAGGCTGGAGCTGGCGCTGTAACCAGACAAACCCTTTACTGCCGGTCAGTTTCTGTTCCAGCTGCGCTAAAGGGATCTGGAGCAGCGGTGCAAGACTGACGGCTGTCTGGCGAGGATTCTCTATGTTTCTTGGCTCTGCAAAACATGAATCCATCTCCACGGAAACCGCCAATGCAGCATTGTTTGAATCGTAGATCGTACCCCGGGCCGGAGTTAGTTGTACCGTCTTCTGATGCTGTCGCTCAGCCAGTTTCTCCAGCTGCTCCCGCTTGATTACCTGCAGATAGAAAGCTCTCGCCGACGTTGCAAGAAAGAAAAAGGCAAAGAGGCTCGCGATGAGCCTGATTCTGGTCTTGGTCCATTTCTCGCGCCGGTCTTTCACCGCACCACTACCACCTGCTGGTTGGTTGGAAGGGAAAGCCCCAGCTCCTGATGAGCCACCGCTTCAATCCGTGCAGGTGTCCTGAGGGAAGCGGCCTCCAAGTTAAGACGGTTCTGATCCTGCTGCATCTCCTTATACTGCTTCCTGGATTCACCAAGCTGTACGTTTAGATCAATGATCTTCACTCGCGACCAGACATGGAATATCGAGACCCCGGTAAGGAGTACCAGAATGATCAGCAACGCCTTGAGGGATATCTCGCGCTTTCCTTCAAAAACAGCCTCCAGATGTCTGGGAGCTGCAACCCTGCTATATGCCGTTTTAGCGTTTGCCATCATGTCACCCGTTTTGAATTTTTTCGGCCGCCCGGAGGCGGGCACTACGCGATCGGGGATTTGCGGCAACCTCGTCGTTTGCCGCAACAACCGCTTTTCTCGTCAGGAGCCTGAGTTTCGGTATGCCTCCGCAGACACAGAGCGGAAAATCCTTTGGGCAGCGACAGCCTGTTGCCTGGTCAACGAAAAAACGCTTTACTATCCGGTCTTCAAGCGAATGAAAGGAGATCACCACAATCCTTCCTCCGACCTTGAGAAGTGGCATCACGTCGATCAGGCACTGACTGAGGCTTGCCAGCTCATCGTTGACTGCTATCCGAAGAGCCTGGAAGGTCCGCGTTGCCGGATGAATCCGCTCTTCCCAGGCCTTTCGGGGGATGGCGCGACTCACCAGATCGGCCAGCTGCCGTGTACTCTCCAGTGGGGCCACACTCCTAGCCTCGGCTATCCGCGTGGCTATCCTCTTGGCCCAGCGTTCCTCACCGTATTCCCTTATGACCCTTGTCAGCTCATCCTCAGAAAGGCTGTTCACCAGCTCAGCCGCTGTCGGTGAAGAGGTACGGTCCATCCTCATGTCGAGGGGAGCGTCATGCTGGAAGCTGAACCCCCTCTCAGCGGTATCGAGCTGGTAAGAGGAGACCCCGAGATCAAGGAGCAAACCGTCTATGGCCACTACACCCAGCTCAGCGAGTCCTGCTGCAATATCTGCAACGTTTCGCCTGACAAAGCTTACTCTTCCTGAGAATTCCTCCAGGTTGACCTGCGAAGCCTTCAGAGCATCAGCATCCTGATCGAATCCGATCAATCTGCCCGCAGGAGAGGATGCCTCCAGGATAAGGAGGGAATGACCTCCACCACCCATTGTCCCGTCCACGTAGACCCCGCCGGAATGGGGAGCCATGAACCGGATAACCTCGTTCGGCATCACCGAGGCATGCTTAAATCCCATTGGTCAGATCCCCGGAACTGCCAATAATTCGGCAGCTGCAAGATAATCCTTCTCGGACTGCCCGAGGACCGTAGCCCAAGTCTCCTGTCCCCATATCTCGATCTTGTTCTGTGTTCCGACCATCACGAGATCACGATCAAGAGCGGCATAGCCCCTGAGGGTCGGCGGGATAAGGACCCGCCCCTGCTTGTCAGCGGCACACTCAACCGCTGGAGCAAGGATCAGCCGCTTGATACTGCTCAACTGGGCAACTGTGTAGCCGGTAGCCTGATCAAGGCGCTCTGCAAGGGCCAGAAAAGCCCTGTAGGGATATACGCTCAGCCCCCGACAGGGCTCACCATTGCCAAGATCGGTAACACACTTGGTAATAAAGACCCGCTCGTCCTGGTGCTTTTCGGCAAGCACATCCCGAAAGCGCACCGGAATACTGGTCCGCCCCTTGCCGTCGATCGTTGCCGTAAACTCACCCAGGAACATGCACTTTGCCCACTTATTGGTATAATTTGCCACTCTTTACCACTTCGTGGTGAAACTATACAAGCGCACCCAGGGGTTGTCAAGGCAAAAAATGCCCTGCAAACAGGTTTTTTTTGACGAAATATCAATGAGTTAGATATTAGAAAGGAGCCTCAACGTGAAAGGGGTATGAACAGGCAGGTATGGTTGGGTCAAGCGACTGATTTCAAGGGACAAATCAAGCAGCAGCTATTTCTTTTTACGGTCAGACAGAAAAACCACCTTGCTGGAGGCCTCTGGAGAAGCGACATGAACGGGCTCTTCATCCTTTCCCTCGGCCGAGGGGTGGGCCTGCGACCGCTCACGTGGCGGAGGTGCCACAACTTTTTCCAGCATCATCGGAGTTCCACCCATGGTGAAGTGGGCGCCGTCTATCTGACTGGAATCCAGAATCCAGGTATAGACCTGGAGAGGGACCGTGAGGACAAGGAGGCGGACCTGCCACCAACCAGGCTTAACGTCAGGGGAAATATCCTCGACTCGGGCAAAGAACCCCGGACGGCTGTCAACATGCACCAGCACGAGATCATTGATGGTTGCCATTCTCCCCCCGGAAAATCGCCGCAGAGCGCCCATCCAGAAAACGCTCCCCGTTGCTGAGTAATCCGTACATGAAACGGTTGCCGAAAAGCGTCTCAATCTCACTGTAAAAGCCAAGAAGCTTATCAGTGAGGTGCGCAAACCTGTTTCGCCTGATAGCATCCATACCGATATCGATCCGGTCACAGACAAAGGTAACACAGTTGTATGGCCGATACTCCGGCTCCATCATGCAGCCCGTATCGCCCAGGAATGGACAGGAGCCGCCTCCAAAGTGCGGAGAGAAGAGCTCTCGACCGGTCGTAAGATAGGCCAAAAGATCTATAACGGTGAAATGGAACCGACCGACCTTGCAGCACTCTCCTCGACAGAGCCTGCAGATATCCGCACCGTCCAGCAGCTCGAAGATTGCAGTCAATTCACCCTTGCAGGCCATCACCCGCCTGAGCAGCTCATCAGCACGTAACCTCACATCAATGGACAGATCCGCAAACTCGCTGGTAGCGGCTGTTACCGCCAGTTGCCATGTTTCGTTATCGTTCACTCTACACCAGGGAAAATACCGGTCGGTCATACCGCAATAAACGGCACAGCCGACCGGAAGTATGAATATTGGCCGAAGCAGACCATAAGCCGGGTTCTGTTCCCCTCCATGGTTACCCATGAAGAGGCGATGGCCATTCATCTAGGACCGCCGTTACCGACGGCCTCCAGCGGCCAACCCGGAAGCATGGGCGGGCCACCCTTGACGCTTCCCTATTAGGCCTTGCTCCTGGTGGGGTTTACCTGGCATCCGACGTCACCGCCGAATCCGGTGAGCTCTTACCTCACCCTTTCACCCTTACCCGCTTGAAGCGGGCGGACTTCTCTCTGTGGCACTTTCCCTGGGGTCACCCCCGCTGGACGTTATCCAGCACCACGCCCTATGGAGCCCGGACTTTCCTCCCCCTGTGAAGGCGGCGGCCATCAGTTCCACTTCGACCAAATCTAGCAGCTTTGTCAAAAGTCCACATGCGGCGTTTCGTCCATCACGCGCCTTGCATCCGGAGCTTTACCGTGCCGCAATAAATGCGCCTACCCCCTCTGGGGTTGCTGCTTCAACACCAGCATCCTCTGGCAATGTGGGCAGGTTATCAGTTCCTCACCCCGGAAGAGAGTATTGTAGAGCTGCGGGGGAAGGTTCATATTGCAGCCGAGACAGCTGCCGTCACGTGCCTCTACAACTGCAACTCCGCGTCGATTCTCGCGAAGTGTCCCATAGCGCTTGACCACAGCTGGCGGCAACGTGCGGGTCTTCTCCTCGCGTGCCGTCTGGTCCGTTGCAAGGTCACGCTCCAGAGAATCTACCTTTAGCTGAACCTCTGCCTTCTGGTCGGAGATATTCTCCTCCAATTGGGAGAGGTTAGTCTGGCGCTCGGCGATATCCGTCTTGAGCTCTTCAAGCTGGCCAATCTTCTGAATAAGCTGATCTTCCAGTTCGATTTTTAGCTTGCGCGCCATGGAGATCTCCTTCGAGACCGCAAGGTACTCCTTCTGGGTCTTAATCTCCTTAAGGCGCGCCTCGGAGCGGGCAATATTATCTGTTTCTGCTGCAAGTGTCTCCTCAAACCCCTGCTTCTCGATCTCCAGAGCGGAACATTCCGCCTCTTTCACCAGTGCTTCCTGGCGTGCAACAGCCACGTTCTGGTCAAGTGCATCCATCTCTGCCAGCAGGGCATTCCTTGCTCCCGTGATTCCATCGAGTCTGAAATCGATCTGCTGCAGCTCGTCAAGCGTCTGTAATTTGTTCCGCACTGCCAACTCCCCTTTCCGCTTATGTTTTACCCCAAATTCAGT
>JAYSLX010000039.1:0-5518 GCA_043725245.1 Geobacteraceae bacterium
TTGTTAAATAACCATCTTCATTGAGCGGGAATAACTCAGTGGTAGAGTGCGACCTTGCCAAGGTCGAAGTCGCGGGTTCGAATCCCGTTTCCCGCTCCACTAAAAAGCTAGCGGAATTGGATAGTTGGAAGAGCCAATGCCCCGACTGTGCCCGGTACTGTATCTAAACGGTATCGGGTTTTGCTTTTTCCGGGGTGTTATGAAGTCCTCTCCGAAGTAGTTGTAAATCGCTTCAGCATCCTCTTCCAACCCTTCAACATAGTTCCCGTATACCTCATATACCATCTGCTTTGACGCATGGCCCATGAGACTTACAAGCCTTAAGGGATTTATCCCGATTGTGAGACTCCAGGCGGCAAATGAGTGTCTGGCAGTATAGGAGGTCATCGGTTCTATGTTGGCTTGATCGACAGCTTTCTTCCAGACTTTGGCAAAGTCGGTGCTGTGAAGTCTGGTTCCCCTGGAGTTAGTCACGATGTAGGGGGAGGTTGCCCGTTGTGTCAGCATATCAAGTTGTTTCCTGATTGCGTCGGTGATGTAGATGTCACGTTTGCGGAAGGCGGTCTTCATGCTGGCTTTATCGTTTTTGAGAACATACGAAGAAGTAAGTTTCAGGTATTCTCCCTGAATGCTCTCTTTTGTCAGGGCTGCGAGTTCCGAAACAATCATCCCGGTAAGGATCATCAATTCTGCTATTGGGCGGTAATGCTCTTCCAGGTTTTCAAGGAACGTTTGCCAATCACTGAAACGGAGCGCAAGACGATCTTTCTTCTCGGTCTTCGGCAGCTTCTTGTGGATACCGTCAAACGGGCTTTTGATGACCCACCGGTACTCGTCGCAGGCATCATTCCAGATGGCACGAAACGGAATCAGGATATTGACCTTGCGAGACCTTGAAACCGGTTTCCCCTTGTTGGCGCCGGTTTTCCATTTCAACGATTCAGTGAACCTGAACAGTTCCTGGCCGGTGATCTGGTAAAAGGTCATGTTCCGGAAATACGGAAGAATCCTTTTGATCGATTCCTTATAGTCCCTATGCTTAGTCGGTGATCCAAAGGTTGGGAAGGAAAGTTTCATCCATTCCTTGACATACTCCCCGAAAAGAACCTGATGAGGTTCTGGCCGGTACTCTCTCCCCTCAAGGCTTGTGAAGAATGCCTTCTCTTTCTTCGTCGCTCCTGGGAATGCTTCGGCAAATTTGAAGGTTCCCGTCTCGATCCGGTTCATTGTCCGGTTGAGGAAATCCCGCACCTTTCGTTCATTGGCCGGGGTGTCGTCCAGTTCGGTTGATCTTATGATCCGGTGCCCGAAGTAGTAGAAATCCACATAGAGCTTTTTGGAGTCTTTGCGCCGTTTAACGCTGCCAATCTCTTTTACTGGTGATTCAAGGGCCAGCGTCCCTTTCTTGGTTCTCATTCTGTCACCTCATAGGCATTCCCTCCCTCCGGTGTGTCTTAAGTTCAGGAAGGAGGATAGACCTATTGCATCGCATGTTCAATAGTCAAGATTGATTCCTGATGAACTCCCCTGTTTTGCATTCGGTTTTCTGCTTTTGGGAAATTCTTTCAGAATTACAGGAGTTTTATTTATTGGCGTAATGTTCGGAGATATTGCGGCAGCAAGAGGCCAGTGAAACCGGATGACTCTACCCAGGCGGAAGTAATGCACCCCTTCCGTGAGAGAGCCGGATTTCAGCCAGGAGAAGATAGTTGTTCGTGATACCTGGAGCCTTTGTGCAAGCTGTTCGATTGTCAGAAGGGTAACGGTTTCATTCATTGTCATCCCCTCCAAGTTTTCCGCGATAGCCGAACCTGATGATTCGTTTCTGATATTCACTGACAAACTTCTCATCGCTACTCTTTTCAAAGATCATCTGGAAAAGGTCAACGATTGCTTTCTGTCTGTCATCTATCCCCCGAATTGCTGCAACGGTGTAGAGTCTACCCATGATATGAGCAAGAGTGTTCTGAATCGGTTCTAGCGTGTCGCTTGCATAGATACGCCTTACACCAATGGAATCACCAAATCTCTCCCGGCAATTCTGGACAGCTGCCCACCAGGGGTGAACTGTTCGACGTTCGGCTTTTTCGTTGTCAGGAAGACGAAGGGAAAACCATTCCCCGGTGAGATATTCCCAGATGGAACCGATTGTTTGCCAGAGATCATCAAGCGTATATATCCTGAACTGTTTCAAAAGTGGCCGGCGAAGCTGAAACTCTACCCGCCAGACGATGGCTTCTGAATCGACTCCCCAGAGGTTTATGAACCATTGCTTGTTGCTTACGGCTATCTCTTTCGATTTGTCATAGATACGCAAGCGTACCGGCGAAGCAGTGGAGCCGCAGTAATAGGTTTCCAGGTCAGGGCCGGAATGTATCGAATTGATCTTGTGACTTCGTGAAACCCGATGAGCTTCCAGGAAGGGGAACGATATACCTGCATTCATCCTGAAATCGGCGCAGAGATCAACCCGACTTGGCTTGATGCTTTCAATAGTACCGCCGAAGCTGGAAAGGTCGTACTCGATAAGCTCCAAAATAGTTGCAAGTTCAACATGCCAAAGAGCGGAAGCATTGATGGAAATATAGACGTTCGGAGATTTGCCGAACTTTATGGATTTGGCAATGTATAGGTGATATTCAGGGAATTGAAGGTGAAAGCGGTAATTGGGAGGTTTTCCGCCAGGAAGGACAAGAAAGGATCTGCCCAGGTCAGTTGTATCAGTAACGCCGGTTGTGCCTTGAGCCTTTTCTTTCAGGTTGTCGAAATATGGTAATGTCTGACTTTCCCAAATGATATCCCAGGAAGCATAAACGCCCAGATCAAGGGTATCTATCCCGCATAGCAGGAACTGGAAATTTTCATCAAATGGGTTTTGCGCATGGCGTGTTACAGAATACGCCATGCTGGGAAGAACAACAGGCTTCGCGGCCAGGGAACCGGCAGAGCCGGAAACCCTGGTCTCTCCGCCTGTTGTTTCACGACAGGAAAGATTTTCAGGTAATGATACGACATCGAGAACTTTTGATACAAAAATAGCCATTGACTACCCCCTTTTGCGTTTTCACGCTGGAAGTCGTCCGTGGCTTGTTTAATTTACCTCTGATCTTTGATTAAATAATAGGGATAGTAATTTTATATTTATGTATTAGTGGGCTTGAGTCAGTTTAGTGGCCTAGTTAAAGGCTTTATTTATATTTTATAGATGCCCAGACATATGATTAGTTAGTTTATTGTATAGTTCCCTTGTAAGTTTAGTTTTGTGAGGTATGCAAGTACGGACGATTTTGCTGTTATGGGAACAGCGCCCAGAAATTTCAAAATCAATGTTTCTTTACTATCAAAAAAATACTATCGATCATCCAGGTTTGTCAATAAATTTTATTCGTTTTAATTCAATAGAAACAGTCTGATATCCTTATTGATACAGGATGAACTCTATTGGTCTTCGCTGTACTTACAAAGACAGGTTTGCTTTAATCCGCCGCCCACAGGAAAACGGGGGAGCCGAGCGCTTCACTCTGGCGCGCTCCCCCTACTCGCTTGCGCTCGTTTCCCTATGGACGGGTTTTTTGAGTAGAATTATGAGCTTGCAGCGGCATACAAAATAAAGTAAGTTCTCGCTAATGTGTTTCCAGGCTCCCTTGTTACTGAAACGGGGGAACTTTTGAGAACGTCGGCAGGAAAAGAAAAAGCATCCTATATAGGTAGCCATCATGGTTACTTATATAAGCAACAAGTTTCCTATATAGGTAACAAGTTTCTTATATAGGGAAACCGTAGATTAACGAGTTGAAAGATAAGAAAGACGGACAGAAGAAAGAGAATCCTAACAGTTCGCTGGCAGTGTAGCGGGAAGATTCGGGAGTGGCGAAGAGGAACTGAAGCGGCTTTACGAAAAAACAGGAGATCTAGGAAACAACCAGAGAACGGCGGAAAAACGGCATGCTGGTAAAGTAGCCTGTCGCACTTTTTCAGCAAAACTAAATGGAGTCAAAAATGTATTTTAAGAGATTTGTCGGTCTGCTCGGATTGTTATTGCTCCAGGGCTGTGGGAGTGGCACACTTGCTCCTGGCACACAACCGCCCGTCCCGGTTACCAAACAGTTCGTCAACTGGTCGACCGTGCAAACAGTAGCGGTGGACAGTTCCACAACCACAGCGATCCAAACAGCGGGCGGTGTGTATTACGCCGATATTTACGGCCTAGGTTTGGTGGACGACACGAACCTTGAACAGGTAGGGCCTTCCACGCGGTTGGTCAATTCCGAGATTTCAGACGGAGCAGGCCACAGCAGCTACGACGCGATAACTAATGTGGCACTAAATGGTAATGTCGCTGTGCTTGCAGTAACCCCCGGTTGCATCGGGTGGTGCTTCCAAGGAGGCAACGAACTCAGGCTGTACGATATCAGCGATCGGTCAAAGGCAACTTACCTTGCGACGCTAACCGATTCACCCTCCCCCGAGGCCCTGCTGGCCGATGGTAACTACCTCTACGTCACTGGTTCCTCAGCTGGTTTGTTATCCAATGAATTTGCAGTTATAGACATCAGCAATCCTAAGGCCCCGAAAAAGCTCAGTGCAATAGACATCCTCGGTTCCGGCCAGATGGCCAAAGTGGGAAATTTAATCTACGTCAGTCTGGTTTCCGAGTCTTTTGGTTGGGACTGGCAAAATATCAGGGTTATCGATGTTTCAAATCCAACTGCACCTGTGATGCTAGGGCCTCCTGATTCGGCAGGTTCGGCGAATATCACTTTCTCCCCTATAGTCATGAGCGGGAGCATCGCGTACGTATCTGACCTGGGCTTAAAAGTCGTCGACCTCACCGACCCATTATCCCCCTCGCTGGTTAAAACGATTGCGATGCCGGTGTACGCCATTGCGTCCTACGGCAACTACCTTTACGTTGCCTGCGGTACCCAAGGACTGAGGATCTTTGACATCACCGATCCCAAGTCTCCCGTGTTGATCAAAACCATCACCACCGCAACGAGCATCAGGTTCGTCTCGGTCACCAATGGCAGAGGTATCTATATCACTGACGGGGTCGTGAACTCCTCTATGAGTCCAGAGATGAAAATCTTCTACGTGAATCAAACGAAGACTGATTGAAGGGTCAAAGCTCCAAATTTCAAAAAAACAGGAATATTGATGATTCAACAAGGCTTACGACCTGCCCTAAAACCCGGCAGGTCAAAGCCAGCGCCGTTATATAAAAAAGTGCTCTTTCCAGTGCCCAAAATTGTCCGATTGGGCGAGCCAATTTACTAAAGAACTGTTACCATATTGTTTCTTTTCACCTGAATTTACCTGTTCTCTATTGAACTTTAAGACACACCGAAGAGAAGTGATAATTAGCCGAATATGTTGAAATAGTTTATTGATTATAGGCAGTTATAATATTTTCTTTTAGCCGTTCGAATCCCGTTTCCCGCTCCAAAATAACTTAGCAGACCTTTGAAAAACTATTGAATTTGGTCCTCGTCTCCCCGTCAAGTGGTTTTTTCAGACT
>JAYSLX010000040.1:0-2903 GCA_043725245.1 Geobacteraceae bacterium
TGCCGCAAGGCTTAAGGTGAACATGATCATCACCAGGACAAGCGCACCGGCCCAGGCGAGTTTGTGCCAGTCCTCATAGGGGGCGATGGCGAAGTTGAAGATTTGCAGAGGGATGGCGGCCATAGGCTCGGTAAGTTTTCGGCTCCAGAACTGGTTTCCCAGCGCAGTGAAGAGGAGAGGCGCGGTTTCACCGGCGATACGGGCGATGGAGAGCAGTATGCCGGTGATGATCCCTGTCCGGGCACTGGCAAGGGTTACCTGAAGGGTTGTCCTCCAGAGCGGCACCCCCAGGGCAAGCGATGCCTCGCGAAGGGTTCCGGGGACGAGTTTCAGCTGCTCCTCCGTGGTTCGGAGCAGAATCGGGATCATGATCAGCGCCAGCGCAACCGACCCTGCAAGTGCGGAAAAGCCCTTCATCGGCACCACCAGCAGTGTATAGGCGACCATGCCGGTAATGATCGATGGAATGCCTGCCAAAACGTCGGCAGAGAAGCGGATGCAGTTAGCCAGGCGGTTATTGCCGTATTCGGTCAGGTAGACCGCTCCCAGTATTCCGACAGGGAGTCCTATGCAGGATGCCATTGCAATCATGATGGCCGAACCTGCTAGCCCGTTTGCCATGCCGCCGCCTGTTTCGCCGGTAGGCTTGGGTATCTGGGTGAAAAAGTCCAGGGAGATCGAGCTGGCACCCATCTTCAGGATATGAGCGAAGATGATTCCCAGTGGGGTGAGGACTGCCAGAGTCGCTCCTACCATGAGAAGGGTCATCAGGCTGTTCTTGATCGAACGGTGCATAGGTATCAGCATTATGCTTTCCCCCCGGCAGCTTCTCGGGTGACGCTCCAGATAAGGAGCCGCGCAATGACGTTGACAACCAGGGTCACGACCAGAAGTATCAGGCCGATCTCCATAAGGGCCGATGCATGGAGTTTAGAGGTGGTTTCTGCAAACTCGTTGGCTATGACGCTTGGCATGGTGTAGCCCGGTGCAAGGAGTGACAGGGAGATTTGCGGGGTGTTGCCGATCACCATGGTTACTGCCATGGTCTCTCCGATGGCACGGCCAAGGCCTAAGATGACCGCACCGAGGATGCCGGAGCGCGCGTAGGGGAGGAGTGCAACGCGGAGCATCTCCCACCTTGTCGCACCAAGTGCGTATGCAGCCTCCTTCTGTGCTGTGGGAACCGCAAGAAGGACCTCCTTTGTGATGGAGGTGATGATCGGCACGATCATGATCATCAGTATGAATACCGCTGCCAGCATGCTCACCCCGTACGGCGCCCCCTGAAAGATGGGGAGGAAGGCGAAGTGATCTGTGAGAAAGGGCTCGACGGTCTTCTGGAGCCAGGGGGCCATGACCAGGATTCCCCAGAGGCCGTATATGACGCTCGGGATAGCTGCCAGGAGTTCCACGAGGGACGAGACCATTCCTCCCAACCTCTTGGGGGCGATATCGGTTATGAAAAGGGCGGTGCCTACACTGAGCGGTGTGGCCAGGAGTATGGCAAGGATGGATGAGACGACAGAGCCATAGAGGAAGGTGAGGGCTCCGAACTGCTCCTGCACTGCATCCCAGTCGCGACCGGTCACAAACCGCCAGCCGAACTTGCTGATGGCAGGGAGGCTCTCTCTGGCCATCTCAAAGCTCATCACTAACAGGATCAGCAGGATGCTTCCGGCCAGGAGGAAGGTAACACCCTTGAAAATTGCGTCTCCTTTGGCGAATCTTCCATTGCCTTTCATCTGTGCACCCTCGTCTTCACGTACGTCGCCATGGATTGACTGCAACGATTTGCAACTCTCCTGATTATTCACGTTGTAGCCTTTCCGTAACATTCGTCAAGAGCGAAAAAAGCCCGGGCATCGGAATGCCCAGGCAGTATGTTCAGGAATGCCTGCTAGAATCTGATCCCTTTGATCGTTTTTTCAACCATTTTCTCTACTGCTTCGGGAAGCGGGGCATAGAGGAGAGGAGCTGCCATCTTCTGCCCCTTGTGCAGGCTCCAGGTCAGAAAATCAACCATCTTCTGTCCCTTGACCTTATCCTTCTGCTGCTCGTAGACCAGAAGCCAGGTGAAACCGACAACCGGGTAGGTCTCCTTGCCCGGCTGGTTGACCAGTGAGATGCGGTAATCGGCCGGCATATGCTTGGCTGCGCCTGCGGCGGCTGCACTTATGGATTTGATGGTCGGCTCTGCGAACTGCCCCTCCTTGTTCTTCAGGAAGGCGTATGAGAGCTTGTTCTCAACGGCATAGGCCAGTTCAACGTAACCTATAGAGAACTGGGTGGTCTTCAGCTGGCCTGCAACACCTTCGTTCCCCTTGCCACCCAGTCCTATCGGCCACTTTACCGATGGTCCCTTGCCGACCTTCTTTGCCCACTCCGGGTTCACGCTGGAGAGGTAATCGGTGAATATGCTCGTGGTGCCGCTGCCGTCGGAGCGGTGAACAACGATAATCGGCTTGTCAGGGATCTTGATGCCGGGGTTGTCGTTGGAGATCTTCGGATCGTTCCACTTGGTGATCTTGCCGAGAAAGATGTCGGCTACATCTTCGGAGGAGAGCTTGAGCCCCTTGGCAACGCCCGGGACGTTGTAGGTCACTACTACCGCACCCATCACTGTCGGGATGTGGATAAGCTTTCCAGGGGCCGCCTTGAGCTCTTCATCGGAGAGAAACTTGTCGCTTGCTCCGAAATCGACGGTCTGGGCCGTGATCTGCTTTATCCCGCCGCCAGAGCCGATGGACTGGTAATTGAACTTCACGGTTGGGTCGATCTTGGCATACTCGCTGAACCACTTGGAATACAGAGGGTAGGGAAAGGTGGCCCCTGCGCCGTTGATAAGGGTCTCTGCACCTGCTAGACCTGCCACGGCCAGCAGGCCGGCAGCTGCTAATGCGGCT
>JAYSLX010000041.1:0-8167 GCA_043725245.1 Geobacteraceae bacterium
GTCCGATATTTAGGACCGGGGTTTTTTTATGGGCATTTCTATTGTACAGTTCATGCTACATGCAAGAATGGAGATGTATCATCCGAACTATCTCTAGGAGGGGTGAGGGAGGATACAGGGACAAACAGGAATCGATTGGCAGGTTACTTTCCTTTCTTCATGTCTATAAGTATAAGCTTAGCTACCGACTTCAGGGTCTCGAAGACCCCTTCACCGGAAGTGGCACAAGCCTCGAATTCTGGGACTCCCGTAGGATTCAGTTCCCTGCGGAGTTCCTCAAGTGAAACGGCAGTGGGGATATCCCGTTTATTGTACTGCACAACATAAGGGAGCTTGTCGAGATCGTAACCCTGTTCCTGGAGATTGAACCGAAGGTTGTCAAGCGACTCGAGATTGGCATCCATCCGTTCCTCCTGAGAGTCAGCAACAAAGACTACACCATCCACCCCCTTCAGGATAAGCTTTCTGGATGCATCATAAAACACTTGACCAGGTACCGTATAAAGATGAAATCGTGTTTTGAAACCTCGGATCTCGCCCAGGGCCAGCGGAAGAAAGTCAAAGAAAAGCGTCCGCTCTGTCTCGGTAGCAAGAGAGATCATCTTCCCCTTAGCCTCAGGAGCAGTCTTCTGGTAGATATGCTGGAGATTGGTGGTCTTACCGCAAAGGCCCGGGCCATAATAAACAATCTTGCAGTTGATCTCACGTGATGCGTAGTTTATGAAGGACATCTGGTATTACCCCAAAGCTTTAACGGAAGAGGTTATCAATGTCGTCGTCGGTAATCTCTGCAAAGGGGAAGTCGACATCGCCGCTCTTTTCCTTCTCCTCTGACTTCTGCATCAAACGTTTAAAAATGTACGTCAACTCGTCTGATGCCTTCTTGACACGAAGACGGACAAGCCCCAGTGACGAACGACTGTCAAAGAGGACCACAAGAATAACACGGCCACCTACAATGGAAATATGAAGGTTATCTTTTTCACCCTCATGAAAAAGGATGGAAAATTCTTTCTCGCCGATCAGCTTTGCCATCCCGCCAGTAGCTGCGATGTTACCAGCTGTGAGTGATGCGAGTGAAGTGGTGTCGAACTTTTCTACCTCACCGACCCCGGCAATCAACTGACCGTTTTTATCGACCAAAAAAATCACTTTGGAGTTGGCTTCCCGCAGCAGCTTTTCGATCACTGCAAGAATCTGCTTGAATTCCTCATCGTACATGACCAACTGAGGATTCGCCATCGACAACTCCTTGAAGGCGTGAAATGGTGCTAATCTAAAATTTATAGCAGAATTATACCGAGCCTTCAACATATTGCAAGGTGTAGAAGCGTCAGTCAATAAAAAAGGCCCCGGCAGGTGCCGAGGCCTTTTATTGCTCATTGGTTGTGTGAAATTTACTTTTTGTCCTCGAAATTCAGCTCAGAAAGTTTCTGATAGTAGCTGAAGTGAGCCTTACTCCAGGCGGAGGCCTTTTTCATGAGTGCGTCGGCTGCCTCCGGATTGTTCTTTTTCAGAACACGGTAGCGGTTCTCATTATTGGCGTAGTCCATGAAGTCGATGGTCGGCGCCTTGCTGTCAAGCTGAAGAGGGTTTTTCGCTTCACCCGCAAGAGAAGGATTGTAGCGGTAAAGCGGCCAGTAACCGGACTGCACTGCTTTTCTTTGAGCATCTACACCGCAAGTCATGTCAATACCGTGTGCGATACAATGAGAGTAAGCGATAAGCAGTGAAGGGCCATCGTACGCCTCTGCCTCAAGGAAGGCCTTGACGCACTGTGCCGGGTTGGATAGGGCCACTGTAGCCACGTAAACAGAACCGTAGGCCATTGCCATCATACCCAGATCCTTCTTGGCAACAGGCTTGCCACCGGCTGCAAACTGAGCCACCGCACCCATCGGTGTTGACTTGGAAGCCTGACCACCTGTGTTTGAGTAAACCTCGGTGTCGAGTACAAGCAGGTTTACGTTTTTGCCGGAGGCAATGACGTGATCAAGACCGCCATAGCCGATATCATAAGCCCATCCGTCACCGCCGATACACCAGACCGACTTTTTGACCAAGTATTCAACAATGGGGAGCAACAGGACAGCAGCCTGCTCCTTGCACCCCTTGAGTGCCTTCTTCAGCTTCTCGATTCTTTCACGCTGAGCCTCGATACCTGCCTGGGTGGACTGATCTGCCACCTTGATCTCCTTCATTAAAGGCAGAGCAGGCTTGCAGGATCTGCAAGAGCATGACATGAGCTGGTCCAGATATTCCAGAGCGGCCTTGTTGAACTGGTCTACCGTGAGGCGCATGCCAAAACCAAACTCTGCGTTATCCTCGAACAGCGAGTTGGACCAGGATGGACCACGACCGTCTGCGCGCTGGGCATAGGGAGTAGTTGGGAGGTTTCCACCGTATATGGATGAACATCCGGTGGCATTTGCGACCAGCATCCGATCTCCGAACAGTTGGGTCAACAGTTTCAGGTAAGGGGTCTCGCCGCAACCTTGACAAGCTCCCGAGAACTCGAAAAGTGGACGGATCAACTGGCTGCCGCGAAGGGTCTCGAGCTTGACCTGTGTAGCGTCCACATCCGGAAGGGAGAGGAAGAAGTCAAAATTCTCCACTTCCTGGGCGCGCAGAGGGGGCTGGAAGTGCATATCAAGAGCCTTATGCTCAGGGTTCGTCTTGTCTTTGGCCGGGCAGTTGTGGGCACACGCGCCGCAACCGGTACAGTCCTCGGGTGCAATCTGTATGCTGAGCTTCTTTCCCTTCATTTCGGGGATTGTGCAATCGCAGGATTTGAAAGTTTTTGGTGCGCCCTTAAGGGCTTTTGCATCGTAGGCCTTCATCCTTACCGAGGCGTGGGGGCAGACAAATGAGCAGATTGCACACTGGATACAGATCTTCTCGTCCCATACCGGAATATCGATTGCGATATTACGCTTCTCATACTGAGAGGTGGCTGTAGGGAAAGTGCCGTCAGCAGGCATCTTTGAGACCGGCAGCTCGTCACCCAGTCCGGCCACTATTACCCCGGTAACTTCTTTCACGAACTTGGGAGCCTTTGCAGAGACGGCAGCGGCCATTTTCAGCTTGCTGGTGGCCTTGACGGGGACCTTTACCTCATAGAAGTTGTTCAGTCCGGCGTCCACGGCCTTGTAGTTCATCTCCAGAACTGCCTCACCGGCCTTGCCGTAGGACTTCTTGATGGCGTCCTTAATGGAGGTGATGGCGTCCTTCAACGGGATGATGTTGGATATCTTGAAGAAGGCGGTCTGCATGATCACGTTGATGCGTGGTCCGAGGCCGATCTCATTGCCCAATTTGACACCATCGATCACGTAGAACTTGAGCTTCTTGTCAATAATCTGCTGCTGCACTTCCTTCGGCATTGTATTCCACACATCGTTCGGTCCGAAGGGAGCATTGAGCAGAAAGGTAGCACCATCCTTGGCCCTAGCCAGCATGTCGTACTTCTCGAGGAAGGAGAAGTTATGACAAGCCACGAAATCGGCCTCCTGTACAAGGTAGGGGGCTCGGATAGGCTTCTTCCCGAAGCGCAGGTGCGAGGTAGTCATCGACCCGGCCTTCTTGGAGTCGTACACGAAATAGGCTTGTGCGTTATTACTGGTTTCCTCGCCAATGATCTTGATGGAATTCTTGTTGGCGCCGACGGTTCCGTCAGAACCGAGGCCAAAGAACATTGCCTCGTAAACACCTTCCATCGGGTTCTTGTAAGAGTAGTCAACCTTCAGGCTGCAATTGGTAACATCTTCCTCAATGCCGACTACGAACTTGTTCTTCGGTTTGGCGGCCTTCAGGTTGTCCAGCACGGCCTTGGCCATCGCGGGATTGAACTCTTTTGAACCGAGACCGTAGCGTCCTCCGACGATGACCGGATAGCCGTTCAACTTGAATTTACCGTCAGCCATGGCCTCGCCGATAGCAGTGCGCACATCAAGGTACATCGGCTCGCCCAAGGAGCCCGGCTCCTTGGTTCGGTCGAGCACTGCAATCTTCTTGACCGTTTTGGGCAGGGCCTTGATGAAGGCGTCCAGGGGGAAGGGACGATAGAGACGGATCTTGACAACACCGACCTTCTCCCCCTTCTTGACCAGATTCTCGACAGTCTCCTGCACCACGTCTGCGCCGGACCCCATGACAACAACTACCCGCTCGGCGTCTTTCGCGCCGGCATAGTCCACCAGTTTGTACTTGCGGCCGGTCAACTTGCCGAACTTGTCCATTTCCTCCTGAACGATCTTCTCGCATGCAGGGTAGTAGGGATTGACGGTCTCGCGGCCCTGGAAGTAGACGTCGGGATTCTGAGCAGTACCGCGCATGACCGGATGGTCGGGGGAAAGGCCACGCGACTTGTGATCAGCAATAAGCTTCTCGTCCATCATTGCGGCCATGTCGTCGAAGGTCAGCTCTTCAACCTTAAGCACCTCGTGGGAGGTGCGGAAACCGTCGAAATAGTGCAGGAAGGGGATACGGCTGCGCAGGGTCGAGGACTGGGATATCAGGGCGAAGTCCATGACCTCCTGAACATTGTTGGAGCAGAGGAAGGCCCAACCGGTTGAGCGGCAGGACATGACGTCCGAGTGGTCACCGAAAATCGAGAGTGCCTGTGCAGCAATGGCACGAGCTGAAACATGAAAGACCGTTGGGGTCAGTTCGCCGGCAATCTTGAACATGTTGGGGATCATCAGCAGAAGCCCCTGGCTGGCGGTAAAGGTGGTGGTCAGAGCACCGGCCTGAAGAGCACCGTGGACAGCACCGGCAGCGCCACCTTCGGACTGCATTTCGACAACAGTAGGTACCGTGCCCCAGATGTTTTTCTCTCCTGCTGCGCTCTTGGCATCGGATATTTCTCCCATTACCGATGACGGTGTAATGGGGTAGATGGCGATCACCTCGTTCGTGGCATGAGCGACGTGCGCAGCAGCAGTGTTGCCATCAATGGTTACCATTTTACGACTCATGAACTAATCCTCCTGTGTTCCTGTTTGGTAAAGCGGAAGGCTCGAAGCCATTCACACCCTAAAACTCCGAACGCCCCTCAACAGCCCTTTGCACCGTTGCAGAATCGATATACTCAATGTCGCTCCCCAACGGGATGCCATGGGCCAGCCTGGTCACCTTCACCCCAAGCTCCTTGACCATCCTGCCAATATAAAGAGCTGTTGCCTCGCCTTCTACCGAAAAGTTGGTTGCGATAAGCACTTCCCGTACAACACCGCATCGGAGCCTTTCCATCAATTCCCGTATTCGAAGCTGGTTCGGGGTTATGCCGGAAAGTGGAGACAGAGCTCCCTGCAGGACGTGATACCTGCCACGAAACGCACGGCTCCTCTCTATAGCAAGAAGATCCTGAGGCTCTTCAACCACGCAGATGGCAGTATCATCCCGATCGCCGGCACAAATAGCGCACGGGTTATCTTCGGTTATCCCGAAGCAGGTGGAGCATAAGCGGACATTGGCTGACACGCGGCCAAGACTCTCAGCCAACGCCTCAACTTGGCCAGGAGATTTGAGGAGATGAAATGCAAGACGCAGGGCAGTCTTCTCACCTACTCCAGGCAACTTCTTAAGTTCTGCCAGCAGGCTGGCAAAAGATGCGGAGGAATATATCATAATTTTACCGGCAAATAAAACTATTTTTTCAATAAATTATCAATAAAAATATTTACTTATATTTAATAACTGAAATACATCCATGATTGCCGGTGAAGAATGAACTGTTGTTCTAGGCAGATCAGAATAAGCCTGGGATATTGAGCCCACCGGTTACTTTGCTCATCTGCTCGGCCATTTCAGCCTGTACCTTGGCCATCGCCTCGTTTACCGCAGCCTTTATAAGGTCCTGCAACATCTCAACATCTTCAGGGTCAACGGCCTCCTTCTTGATGGAAAGGGAAACGATCTGGTGCTTGCCGGTCACCACCGCTGTTACTGCGCCGCCTCCAGCAGATGCCTCGGCTGTCCTGCCGGCAGCGTCCTCCTGCAGTTTGGCCATTTTCTGCTGCATCATCTGAGCCTGCTTCATGATTTGGGCTAAACCTTTGGACATCCTTATCCTCCTAGCTAATTATTGGTTACTGTGACTTAAGGTCACACTTTCAGCTCTTCAACGCTGCCAAGCTCCGCACCAAATACATCAAGTGCAGCCTGCACCCCAGGATTGGCACGGGCCAATCCATCAAGGCGGCAGGCGTTATCCGCAGCCTCAAGAGTCTGTTTTTCCGCAAGAGTCGGGGGAATTTCATTTCCAACACCGGTTATCGACTTTAGACGAACTACAGTTTCACTCAGGAAATAGGCCTTAGCAAGGACAGCAAGGTCTGCCAAGCCAGACGGAGAATTGAGTGACATGAACTCAAAAGAGCCGGACTGGAAACCGAGTTCCAGCAGATCGGCTCCCACCCTTAGCGGTCGGGCGTGCTCCAGCAGGGAACCGATCATCGGTTTCTCCTGCTTGACCATAGCGACAAATCCACGCCAGTCATCTCCAGACCCGGCTACAGGAGCTACCGGTGAAGATGGATCAGCTGCCGTCATCTCTGGCCTTGCTGCAGTCCTGGTCGAGGGAGATGCAGGCTCTGAGGCAGGGCGAGACACAACCTGATGGATTGTTGGGCTTGGCAGTTCCCATACTGGAGGTGCCGTAGCAACACCTCCTGCTGACATTGCACCCCGCAACCCGTCCAGACGTGAGAGTATCTCCTGAACAGGGAGGGCAGGCGCCAGCATTGCCATCCTGAGAAGGGCCATCTCAAGAACAAGGCGAGGAAACCCGGATTGCACCATTTCGCTGTCGGCCTTCAACAAAATAGCAACGTAGCGCTGCAAGTCGACGAGATCTACGGAAGCCGCCTGACTCCGAATGTCTGCCAGTTCGGCCTCGGCAAGGTCTGTGAGGTCGGAAATGTCGCTGACAGCCCTGCAGAGGGTGATTGTCCGGAAATGCTCAACAAGCTCCTGACAGAATTGCCTGATGTTGTAACCACTGGCATCAACCTGCTTAACGATATCGAGCACCATCGGGCAATCACGACCAAAAACCCCCTGTGAGGCCGCCAATAGAAGGCGCCTATCCACTACCCCAAGAAGAGTGACGACATCCTCATCGGCCACGCTTGAGCCACAGAATGCTAAAACCTGATCAAGCGTTGACAGGGAATCGCGCATGCTGCCATCTCCCTTGCGGGCGACCATAGCAAGTGCCGAATCCGAGATCACAACCTCTTCCTTGTCGACAATGGAGCGAAGCCTTGCAACCACTGCCGGCATGGCGATCCGCCGGAAGTCAAACCGCTGGCAGCGGGAGAGTATGGTAATAGGAACTTTGTGAGGCTCAGTAGTAGCAAATATGAATTTTACATGTGGAGGGGGCTCTTCAAGCGTCTTGAGCAGTGCGTTGAAGGCACTGGTGGAAAGCATGTGGACTTCGTCAATAATGAATATCTTGGCGCGAAGTCTCGAAGGGAGGTATTTGACGTTTTCACGTAGCTCCCTGACATCGTCAACACCTGTATTCGAGGCGCCATCGATCTCGATTACGTCAATTGCAGTGCCGGCGGTTATCTCCTGACAAGCGGTGCAGACATTGCACGGCTCATCCGCCGGCCCCTGTTCACAGTTCAGGGCCTTGGCCAATATCCTGGCTGCACTCGTCTTCCCTACTCCTCGAGCACCGGTAAAGAGGAATGCATGGGCAACACGTTCAGTCAGAATGGCATTTTGAAGAGTCTGACTAACATGCTCCTGACCAATAAGGTCGCGAAATGTCTGTGGGCGCCATTTTCGTGCTAATACTAGGTATGACACAGAATCATGCCTCGTTGGGTTCTGTCAGGCCTGGGGAATAGTGGTGAACGAAATTTGCGGACAAGGCTGATAGCTGGGCTACCCCACGGCACACGGAGGGGGTTACTGCCGCTGCTTCCTTCCGGATCTGACGGGGTTCATAACCTTCCATTGCGTGGGACCCAGCTATCAGGCATATCCGCAAAGAACTACGGTACTCGGTAAGTCACACGAGGTCGCCATTTTGGCCGGCCTGGTGAGACAGATGGAACAAAATGGCGAAGAGAGAGGGATTCGAACCCTCGGTACGCTATTAACGTACACACGCTTTCCAGGCGTGCTCCTTCAACCGCTCGGACATCTCTTC
>JAYSLX010000042.1:0-8201 GCA_043725245.1 Geobacteraceae bacterium
ACAAAAGATGCCGGGCGAAAAGTGTTTCTGATCCTGGACAACCTGAAAGTTCACCACAGCAAAGTCGTAAAGGCTTGGCTGGAGAAACATCGAGAAAAATCGAGGTATTTTATCTTCCATCCTATTCGCCTGAACTGAATCCGGATGAATACCTCAACAACAGTCTCAAGGGTCGAGTTCACTCAGGTGTGCGTGCCCAGAATGCAAACCAGCTTGAATCAAAAGCCAGGAAGCATATGCGAAACCTGCAAAACGATCGTCTTAAGACAAAGAACTTTTTCAAACATCCATGTGCTGCCTATGCGGCCTGATTCGCATGTTTAATTGCCGGAGTAATACTATAAACTTCTCCAGCATTGTCCCATGCATCCATATGGTACAAGCCAGACCTGATGCTGCTTATTCCATAGCCCAGCGACGGCTCTTACCTGTTCCTGTAAAGCAGTTTCCTTTATGCCGATTTTGAGGGGAAGCAGAGTTTATTATTGAATAGTCTTTGAAGTCAGAACATCATCCGAGCATGACACCGCTCGAAACGCAGGCAGGATGCCTACGCAAAACATGCTGAATAAATTATCCTGATCTTTTTGGGCTCTTCCGATTCAAGAAAGCCCTGGCAAATTTTTTGAGGAAAGGTTTTCCGGAGGGAGTTTTCTACGCATGTAGTCGCAAAAGCAGGCGACCACCCGCGGATCAAAATGAGTGCCGGCTTCTCCTTCCAGTTCCCTTAGTGCCTGATGGACCGACAGCGCCGCCTTGTACGGCCGCTCAGAGACCATCGCGTCATAGGAGTCTGCAACGGTTACGATGCGTGCCTCCAGAGGGATGGCGTTTCCCTTGAGACCTTGCGGATAGCCTGTTCCATCGATCCTCTCGTGGTGGGAGAGTATGCAGGGGAGGATGTCATGCAGCTGCTCTATGGGCTCGATGATCGCGACCCCCTTTTCCGGGTGCAGGCGCATGGGGGGAAATTCGTCTTCGGAGAGAAGTTCCGGCTTTTCCAGAAGTGCTTCGATAATTCCGATCTTGCCGATGTCGTGCAGAAGTCCTCCGAGCCGGATCCTCTCCACCTGTTCTTCGGAAAGCCCAAGTTCACGGGCGATGTTGGCGGATATCTCCATCACTCGCTCTGAGTGGCCTTTGGTCCAGGGGGATTTGGCATCGATGGCATTTGCCAGAGTGGCTACCGTACTTATGAAGAGTGTACGCATTTCCTGGAAATGGCGCGCGTTTTCGAGTGCAACTGCCATTTGTCCGGCTATCTTCTCGATAGTGAAGGCATCTTCCTTCATGAACTGCCCGGGAGTTGTATCTCCCAGGAGGAGCACACCGCGGATTGCCTCTTTGCTCACCAGCGGGATGGCAATGGCTGATTGAATACCGGCATTAGCCAGCGAACGGTCCATGAGGCAGAGGTCCCGCAACACGCCCAGTGAGGGGATATAACAGCTCTCACCCTTGTTGAAGGCTTCAAAGGCGAGGCACTGACCCCTCACCATTTTACCCGGCTGAAGTGTCGCAGGGATGATGATGCTGCTGCCGCGGGTAGCCATGACGACCAGTTTTCCCTTCTTCTCCTCCAGCATGCTCACCAGTTCGCACTGTATAATTCGCTCAATATGCTCCAGTGCGGTCTCTATGATGGTTGTGGGAGAGAGGGAGGACGAGATCGCCTTGTTGATTTCATCCAGAGCAAGTATCACGTCGATCCTTCGCCCCATCTCCACGGCCATGTCAAGCGAGTCGTCAAAAAGGCGTATATGGCTCACGGCAAGGGATGCGTGGGCGACAGTTTCGCGGATGATAGCCACATCATCGGCGCTGAAGGGAGGATAGTTGCTGGATCGTGAGACGAATACTGCGCCGATAACCTGATTACGCACAATCATCGGCACTGCCAGGATCGTGAGATGGTGAAGCAGCTTGCGGAAATCAGGGGTGAGTAAATCGGAACTTTCCGATTCGGTGATGAGGATATGCTGCCTTTTCCTGAGAAGGCTCTTGACCAGGGGGATTGTCTCCGGATTGAGCGGCATTTCCCGAAAGATCGGCATGTAGCGCCTCGGAACTCCGCTGATTCTGGCAGGAAGGAAACCGCTACGATCACGATCAAGGAGGTATACTGCTGCCCATCGTGTCTTGACGGTTCGCTTGAGAAGGTGTGCCAGACCCTTCACCACTTCGTCGACGCTTCCAAGTCGCGTGATCTGCTCGGTATGTTCGAAAATTCTGTCAATGTAAGAAGTCATGGGATATCCTGATTCCTAAGTAAACCACAAAATTGGCAATCCGCTTGCCAACAATGAGATTTTTTATTACTATATCGCCTTTGCGGCCGGGATGATTGAGCAACGACGCATGCAATCGAGGAGGAGGCCGGATGGGGCTTCTTGATGGGAAAAAGGCACTGATAGTTGGTGTCGCCAATGAAAAGAGTATCGCCTGGGCCATAGCCGAGGCATTCAAGCGGGAGGGTGCCTGCCTGGCTTTCACCTATGCGGGAGATACCGTAGCAAAGCGGGTTATCCCTCTGGTGAATGGGATCGGCGCTGATTTTGTCCATCCCTGCGACGTGCGTAACGATGATGACATTGCCAGTGTCTTCAGGCAGGTCAAGGAGCGGTGGGGAGGGCTGGACATTTTGGTTCACTCTGTTGCCTTTGCAAACAAGGACGAACTGAAGGGAACGTTTCTTAATACCACCAGAGAGGGTTTTGCCCTGGCAATGGATGTCAGCGCTTACTCGTTGATTGCCCTGGCCAAGGAGGCGGTGCCTCTCATGGAGGGTCGCGATGGCAAGATCCTGACGCTTTCCTACTATGGTGGTCAGAAGGTTTTCCCCAGCTATAATGTGATGGGGGTTGCCAAGGCTGCTCTGGAGATGAGCGTCCGCTACCTGGCGGAGGCTGCCGGAGCTTCAGGGGTAAGGGTCAATGCGGTCTCTGCCGGCCCATTGCGAACCCTGGCTGCGGCCGGTGTCGGTGGTTTTAACCAGATAGCCGGTATCGTGGCCGATAAGGCGCCGCTCCGTCGCAACATATCCCAGGAGGAGGTTGCCGGAGCCGCCCTTTATCTCTGCAGCAGCCTTTCAAGTGGGGTGACCGGGGAAGTACATTTCGTGGATAGCGGCTACAACATAATCGGCCTGTAGGGGCACGCCATGCGGCGCCTCACTGATGAGGGATCACCATAAAACAACTTCACGGCAATCTCACCGGCCTTAAGCCGAGCCAGGTCAAAGCCCTGGAGCGACTCTATCGTCGTCGTGTTCCACCGGGCGAACTGGTTACCCTTGACCTTGCCAATCTTCTGCTTGAGCTTTCCCGCGAGATCCGCCGCCAGATAGGGATACTTGTCAACCGGTTCGGAGAAACGGCGTATGTGGTTGTCGGGAACGAGAAGGGGCTGATGATCCCCGATCTTACCGAATACCCTCTTGGAAGACGCCTTCTGCGTGGTCTTCGCCTGATACACACCCACCTGAAGCACGAACCTCTTACCGATGATGACCTTACCGATCTTGCCATGCTGAGGCTGGATCTTGTAGCAGCGCTTCTTGACGGTGAAGCACCGCACCTTCAGATCGCCTATCTCGTCCCGGCCTCAGCCACCGGCACCCCCTACCTTGTGGAGCCGCCATCTCCACTTTCACGTCTGCAGCTTGATTTTCAGGAGTTTATCTCCACCCGTGAGAAAGAGTTGGATAAGGCCGTACATGCGGCTCCTGAAGTGGGGTGCAAGGGGGAGCGTGGGATACTGGTTTCGGTTACACAGGCATCTGCCGAGGAAGCGGAAGACTCCCTGGAGGAGTTGAAGGAGTTGGCTCGCACTGCAGGCGTACAGGTGCTGGATTCTGTCGTCCAGCGACTGCGGAGCATCAACCCGCGTTCCCTCATGGGGGAGGGGAAGCTGCGGGACGTGGTGATCATGGCTCTGCAGCTGGGTGCCACGATGCTTCTCTTTGATCAGGAGCTCTCGCCGGCCCAGGTCCGCACCATCTCCGAGCTGACAGAGCTCAAGGTTATTGACAGGAGTCAGCTTATCCTTGATATCTTTGCCCGAAGGGCAACCAGTCTGGATGGCAAGGTGCAGGTGGAACTCGCCCAGCTCAAGTATCTTCTCCCGCGTCTAACCGGACGAGGGGTTCAGATGTCGCGGCTTATGGGTGGGATCGGCGGTCGAGGCCCAGGTGAGACCAAGCTGGAAATAGACCGTCGTCGAATCCGCGACCGGATCGCAAAACTCGAAAGGAGCCTTGAGGACCTCTCCGCAGGTCGTTACCAGCGCCGCCAGAAGCGTGTAAAGGCAGGAGTGCCCATTGTATCCATAGTCGGCTACACAAATGCAGGCAAGTCGACCCTGCTCAATGCCCTCACCAGGAGCGAGGTCTTTACCGAAAACCTCCTCTTTGCCACCCTCGACACCTCCACCAGGAGGCTCCGTTTCCCCCGTGAGCGAGAGGTGATAATTACCGATACCGTCGGGTTCATCCGCTCACTCCCTGCATCGCTGATGGGGGCTTTCAAGGCGACCCTGGAGGAGCTGCAGGACGCCGACCTTCTTCTGCATGTCGTAGACTGTTCCAACCGGAGATTCGCCGAACAGATGGCACAGGTAGACAAGATCCTTGAGGAGCTTGATCTCTCAGAGAAACCACGTCTGGTGGTGTTCAACAAGAGCGACCTTCTGCCCGACCTGAAACGAAAGGACCCTCTGGCATTCATGAAGGTCCGCCAAATATCCCGCCGTCAAGCCGCCATTACAATTTCTGCAGGTGACCAGTCATCTCTCGTACCTCTTCTTTCGGAGCTGGAGCGGCGGTTCTGGGCGCCTTCAGGAACACCCCTTAGCCGTTGACAGCATGGTTGTCATCCACTATACTGACCGCCACACTCGGGTGCCTGATTGCAGGTACCAGGAAAGGCCCTATGCAGAGTATCTTGACGACCATTCTGGCGCTATTGCTGCTCTTCCCGGTTCTGGCCGGTGCAGAGGTTTCGCACTCCGTTGCACGGCTGGATGGAGGCTCAGACCTGAAGCTGCAGGAACTTCCGACATCGGCCGGCCGCCCCGACCGCTCCGTTGCACGTCTTGCATCCATTGGCCGTGAGAATCAGCTGCATCAGGCTCTGGAACTCCCCCCATCCGAGATCTTTGTTCAGGACGAACAGGAAGCGTCTACCCCTGATTTCGAGCTGATGCTTCCTGAGAAGGACCTTCCCGACTCCGATATCCCCCTTACCCTCAATGCCAAGGTTGAGTACTTCATCAACTACTTCCAGGGAAGCGGCCGCACCTCCTTTTCCCGCTGGCTCTCCCGCTCGGAACGCTACATCCCGATGATGAAGGAGGTTCTCAAAAAGAACAGCCTGCCAGAGGACCTCGTATACCTTGCCATGATCGAGAGCGGTTTTTCGCCACATGCTTATTCGGTGGCAGCAGCGGTCGGACCCTGGCAGTTCATCTCCTCTACCGGAAAACGCTATGCGCTCCGAATCGACCAGTGGATCGACGAGCGACGTGACCCCCTCAAGTCCTCAGTCGCTGCGGCTCTCTACCTGAAAGAGCTCTACGACCTCTTCAACAAGGACTGGTACCTGGCTGCTGCCGGATACAACGCAGGCGAGAACAAGATCCTTCGCGCCATAGGTATGTACAACAGTCGCGACTTCTGGCAGCTCTCCCGCGGCTCGTATCTGAAGCGTGAGACAAAGGACTACGTGCCGAAGCTCCTGGCTGCTGCTATCATTGCCAAGGACCCTGCTCGTTACGGTTTTGCCGACATTGCCTATCTCCCTGCAATCGAGTTCGATACCGTGCCGATTCCATCGAGAACCGACCTTGAACTGGTGGGGAAGCTGATCGGGGTTCCGTACCAGACACTTAAAGACTTAAACCCCGAACTCCGTCGTTGGAGTACCCCTCCGGACTATCCCGCCTACGAATTGAAGATCCCCAAGGGTGATAAGGCGATCTTCGACACGGAATACGCCAAGGTCCCGGAAAACGATCGCTATACCGAGAGGATCGTACTCGTACGCCACAAGATGCAGCGGAAAGAGACCCTGGAGGCGGTTGCGAAGCGCTACAATACCACTGTTGAGCATCTTGCCGAACTGAATCATCTTACGAAAAAAAGCCGGCTGAGAGGCAAGGCAATCCTGGTCCCTGTTGTGGCTGACTCCGTGAGCCAGGTTGCATCGGCTCCCGCACCTGAGACAAAGAAGACCTCTTCTCGGGAGTTCAACAAGTATTACATCGTCAAGAAGGGGGACACCATTCGCTCCCTTGCCAGTCGTTTCAAGGTCTCGGAAAGAATCCTCTCCGCCTGGAACAAGGTGAAGGGGAGGGTTGCCCTGAAGCCTGGTCGTCGGATCATAATTGCCAAATATGTCGAGAAGGATGGCGCGATGGTCTCGGTGGATGGGTGATGCCCTGAACCGTGATGCGCTTCGACTCCGCTCAGCGCACGCATGTTCCCTGAGCGGAGTCGAAGGGAACGTACTCAGAAATGAATCGATAAGATATTGAATGCCGATACTGTAATAAAAAAGAGGGGAATCCACCGATGTACAATTTTCTGATCTCAGGCGGCGTTGCCGTTCTTCTTTTTCTCCTCCTCTGGCCTGTAGCAGGGCTTTACTGGCTGATGGCACTCCTGATCGCAACCCTAGCCTTCATGGGGGTGTTCTACCTCCTTTCCCGGATGATCATGAAGAAGGTCTCTGCCATAATGGAGACGGCCACCAAGGACCTTCAGGCACAGCGTGTGGAGAAGGCAATCCGTGAGTTGAAAAGCGCCTTTCCTTACACAAAGTGGCAGATCTGGCTGGATGGGCAGCTCAATGCCCAGATCGGTACCGTGCATTACATGAGACGCGATTTTTCCAATGCCTTCCCCTATCTTGAGAAGTCTTTCTTCAAGAACTGGGTTGCTATGGGGATGCTGGCGATCTCCTATATGAAACGTAACAAGAACGAAAAGATGCGGACAACCTTTGATAAGGCCGTGCAGGCTTCACCCAAAGAGTCGCTCCTTTGGAACCTCTATGCCTACTGCCTCTGTGAAATCAACGACACGGACGGGGCCAAGGTGATCCTTGAAAAAGGGCTCAAGAAACTTCCCGGTGACGAGCCCCTGAAGGGCAATTTGTCTCTCCTCCAGGAGGGAAAGAAGATGAAGATGCGACAGTTTGGCGACATGTGGTTCCAGTTTCACCTTGAGAGCGTGGGCGCCATACAGAAGCATCACGCAGCGTCCATGGGTGGTCAGAAGCGCCGGGTGATAAGGAAATGATCCGTTTCCAGGGGGTCAACAACTGTTTCAAGAAGCTCCGGTACTGTGGGGCATCAACCTGGAGGTCAAGGCGGGTGAGGTAGCTGTTGTCTCCGCCCCTTGGGATTACGGCAAATCCACCCGTGTCCGGACAATACATCAGCTTGAGCCGATCGACAACGGAACGCTGGTCATCGACGGCATGGATCTCTCCGATAATTATACCGATATCCTCCTCCAATCTTCTCTTCATCGGGCGTCTGACCAGATCCCATACGTAGTTCAAGTAGTCGTTGTGATCCTATAGGGTTGATCATCTGGTATCTCTATTTATGAAGGAGGAATCGACAAATGAAGGGTAATCTCCGGCTACTGGTTCTCATTCTGTTACTATCCTCGGGCCTTGGCGGCTGCCTCACGCTCAACAGCACGTATGACAAGAGAGATATGGAGGCGAAGCAGTTTGAGTCTCAACGGGACAATCTCACGGCCAGGTATACTGCTCTCACAAAGGAGAGTGAAGGGCTGAAGTCAGAAGTGGCGGTCCTCAAGGGGGATCTGTCAGCACTGACCATTGAAAAAGCCAAGCTGGCTGCTGAGAAAGATGCCCTTGGCAATGACCTGAAATCGTCGACGAGCGAATCACAGCAGCGGGTTGGGGAGCTGCGACAGAAGGTCTCGGACCTGGAGTCTGAAAATTCACGCCTGAAGCAGGAGAAGGCAGAACTGATGAAGGCCAAGGAGGAGAAGGTCAAGGAGGTAAGCTCTACCTATGAACAGCTCATGGAGAAGATGAAGAGCGAGATATCTCAGGGCCAGGTCACGATATCCGAACTCAAGTGAAAGCTGACCGTCAACATGGAGGCTGCGATTCTCTTCGATTCCGGCAAGGCAGATGTGAAGCAGGACGGTCTAGCCATTCTCC
>JAYSLX010000043.1:0-7204 GCA_043725245.1 Geobacteraceae bacterium
CAAAACAGCAGCTACATCAACAATATTAATGCGTTACACTAACAACCAAAACAACGGATATGCCGGACTTGATGATGTAAAGCCCGACAGACTCCTAGATATAAGGGAGTTGAACGAAACAAAATATGAAGACAAAAGGCACACTTTTGAATATGATTGTGACATGAAACCGATCAACTGGAATTCAGAAAAGAATATACGACTCAAATCTGAACGTGGGGTCTCTTTCGAAGAGGTCCTTGCCGTGATCTCGCATGGAGCTCTTCTCGATGTTGTTGAGCACCCAAACAAAGATCAATACCCGAATCAGCGCATGTTCATCGTTCGTATCCGTGGATACGCATATTTGGTACCTTTCGTCGAGACAGATGAAGAAGTATTTTTGAAAATCATCATCCCAAGCCGAAGCGCAACCAAAAGATATTTTAAAGAGGAAATCAACAATGAAAACTAAAGAAAAAAAATATGAAGAGGATATTCTTGCTTCTTTTGAACGAGGAGAATGGCAGCCCGTGCCTGATCTCAAAGACGAGATAGCTCGATATGCCTCAAGTGCTTCTGCAACACTCATTAAGGATAAACGAATCAATATCCGCCTTTCATCACGAGATCTTGAAGATATCCAAACTCGTGCAGCTGAGGAAGGCATGCCCTATCAGACGCTGATTGCGAGTGTTCTTCACAAATATGTAGGTGGTCGGCTTATTGAAACCGCCACACTTCCAACTATGCGCTCAACCGGACGCGCTAAAAAACTCCGCGCCGGTTAGCGCCAAAGCCATTCAACGCAACCGGATTATTGAAACTTCGGAGAAAACAGCATGACCAATCCCGATATCCGCTGGAAGCAGCGTTTTTCCAATTATTGCAAGGCGCTGCAGCAATTGCGCAGCGCTGTTTTGCTCAGCCATGAACGACCGCTTACCGAACTGGAACAGCAGGGGCTTACCCACGCCCATCTGTTATCAATAGAGAATCAGCTTGATGATCTGCTGCTTCCTTACAGCATAGATCTGTCGCTTTTACATCAGATCACTAACTCCGACCTCCTCGACCACATAAATCGCGTAGGCGCTTTGTTGTATGAAAAGGGTGTGGATATGGGTCAAGGGAAAACTTGAGGTCAAACCCGTCGATTTGATTTTGAATGTGACAATGTAGAGCTTGGGAGGGGAAGATGACAATTAGTCGAGCATTGATTTTCCGGCTGCTGGCCGAAATGGGGTTGCTTTTGGCTCTGGCCGTCATTGTCGGAGTCGGATGGAATTTTCGGCTCCTTAAGAATGCCTGGTCAGGTCGTGCCACGGCCGTGACTGCCGCTGAATCGAATAGGGCGATTCCCTTTCCTTTGGGTCTGATGCAGGTGAAGGAGCTTTTTGATAAGAAGGAGGCCACCATCATAGATGCTCGTGACCGGCATGCCTTTGCCGCAGGGCATATCAAGGGGGCAATCTCGCTTCCGCTTACGGAGGCGGCTACCATGGTTCCCGAAATAACCAGCCGCGTCCCGAAGAGTGCCCTTCTGGTGATTTACTGTAATGGCTACGCATGCGAAGACAGTGTTGAACTCGGCAGGCAGCTCCTGGCTGCCGGCTACCGTACCGTCTACTATTTTGACGGTGGTCTGCCTGCATGGCGCGATGCGAAGTATCCCATGGCAGGAGGGAAGCGATGATAAACCCCATTGTGAAGCATGGAGTAGCCATCGTAAGGATCGTACTGGGCGCTGTTTTCCTTTATGCAGGCATCCTCAAGGCGACCGATACCACGGCATTTGCCGGCAGTATAGCGGCATACCGGATTCTGCCGTACTTTGGCAACTATCTGGCTGCTGCGGTGCTCCCCTGTCTTGAGATAATCTGCGGGGTGCTTCTGGTAACCGGCTGGAGGGCAAGGGTTGCTGCGATCGTGACGGTGCTGATGAATTTGGTTTTCATCGCGGCAATGGTTTCAGCAGTTGCCCGGGGGCTTGAGATCGACTGCGGCTGTTTCAGGCAGGGGGCCAAGGAGCCGCCGTTTCTTGCCATAGGTCGTGACATGCTCTTCATTGCCATGGCGTTGCTGGTCCTCTGGCAGGACTGGCGCAGTTCCATAACTGTTCCCCCTCTTGCAGTTCAGGATAAAAAACCCTAAAATACGCTCCGCTTAATATATCTGACTGGAGAACCTTGTGTCCATAGAGCTTGTTTTTGTTTTTGCAGCATACCTGCTCGGCTCAATCCCAACCGGTCTGGTGTTGGCCCGTTTTGTGGGCGGGGTCGATATCCGTGCCATCGGAAGCGGTAACATAGGTGCCACAAACGTGAGCCGGGCATTGGGCTGGAAGGTCGGTCTGCTAACCCTTGTCGGTGATTGCCTTAAGGGGGTGATCCCTGTTCTCCTGGCCCAAAAACTTGGGGTCACTGAAGGGTGGATTGCCCTTGCAGGTTTTGCCGCCTTTGCGGGACACGTTTATACGGTATTCCTCCGCTTCAAAGGGGGGAAGGGTGTGGCCACGGCCCTTGGGGTGTTTCTTGCGCTTGCTCCTCTTGCCGTTGCCTTTGCCGTAGTAATCTTCGCCCTGGTACTCTGGAGGTGGCACTATGTCTCGCTCGCCTCCATTGCTGCTGCCGCAGCAATGCCTCTGCTCCTGGCACTTCTGGATGGTCGGGGGTTGATATTCCTTATGTCCGTTGCCATTTCGACCCTTGTCGTCTGGCGGCACCGGGAGAACATCCAGCGCCTGAGGGCCGGGACTGAGAGCAGGTTCAAGGAATGAGATCCGCCTTGTCCATTCTGGTGCCGAAACGATACCGACAACTGTTCATGCTGGCGTCAGTCGCTACCATTCTCTTTCTCTTGGCCTCATCCGTTTTCCTGCTTGCGGTGCCGGCGGGAAACGGAGCCAATGTGCAACTGGTGGAGTGTGTGAAGGGTGCGCCGCTCCATCGCGTGGCGGACGAAATGGAGCGTAAGGGTCTTGTCCGCAGCTCCCGTGCTTTTGTTCTGGTTGCACGGATCAAGGGGGTTGACGGGAAGGTTCAGGCCGGCACCTATCAGTTCAATGACGGCATGAGGCCTGGAGAGATTCTGCGCAAGATGGTGGATGGAGATATATATGCCTTCCGCTTTGCCGTGCCTGAGGGGTATTCTATTTACCAGCTTGCCGAGCTCCTTGAAGGACGACGCATTTTCCCCAAGGCCGATTTCCTCGCCGCATGCAGCGACAGCGGCCTCCTTATCGAGTTGGGTATCCCGGGTTCAAGCGTGGAAGGGTATCTGTTTCCTTCCACCTACAACATTCCCCCGGGGGCGAAGCCATCCGACGTCATCAGAATGATGGTGGGGCAGTTTGAAAAGAGATCCGGAGATCTTATTTCTCCACTCTTCAGGCAGAGGGACAAGCGTCGTCATGAACTGGTTACCCTGGCCTCGATGATCGAGAAAGAGGCCGTAGACCCGCAAGAGTGTCCGACCATAGCCTCGGTTTTTGCCAACAGGCTCAAGATCGGGATGCGACTGCAGAGCGACCCGACGGCTGTTTACGGGCTGCGTGCATTCAGCGGAAAAGTCACCGGAGAGGAACTTCATCGTCATTCTCCGTACAATACCTATCAGATCGCCGGGTTGCCGCCCGGGCCCATAGGCAATCCCGGCCCTGCGGCCCTGCAGGCTGCGGTCACTCCGGCAAGGAGTTCGTACCTCTATTTTGTTTCCAAGAAAGACGGCACACACTTTTTTTCCACAACCCTTGACCAGCACAACAGGGCTGTTACAAGGTATCTGAAGGGTTCGGAATCAAAAGGAGCGGCATCGCAGGAGATGCCGGGGTATAGAAATGACAACCCGCGTATTACTCGCAGAAGATAACGAGCCCCTTGCACATATGCTTGAGCGCTTCCTCGCTGCCCAGGGGCACGAGGTACTGCGTGCGGGCAACGGTGCAGAGGCCCTCAGGATACTGGCCACCCAGGAGATAGGTCTGTTGGTTCTCGATCTGAAACTCCCCGAAGTGAGCGGCATCGAGGTTTTGCAGCGGCTTCGCCGAACAGAGCGGGGGGCTGTACTCCCGGTGATTATCATGACCGGTTACTACAAGGGAGAGAGGTATGCGGAAGGGGCCCGCAAGCTGGGGGTCAGACATTATCTGGAGAAGCCGTTCAGCCAGCAGGACTTTCTGCAGGCCACGCGAGATGCGCTTGCCGGTTTGGCAATCCCCAAGAACGAACCTGCTACGCTCCTTTCCACTCTGGTCGATCTCTACTATGCCCGCAAGAGCGGATTACTGAGAATCCAGCAGGGGACATCGCTGATCATAGCACAGGGGGTGCCTGTCTCCTTTGTCTCACGCGGACGGGAGGAATTTTCTGCGTTTCTCGCAGCCAGAGGGAAGCTGTCTATCAAGGACCAGCAGCTCTTTACCCGAAGCAGAGATGAGCGGCTCTTTTTAACCCAGGCAGGAATCCTCCCCTACGACGACCTGCTGTCCGAATCCCGTCAGTTCCTGGTACGAACACTTCTCGATGGTCTCAGTACCAATGCCCTATCCGAATTCATCCCAGGTACTGTCGATCTGGAGCTCCCCCTTGCGCCTCTGCAGCTTCCGGAACTTCTGTATGAGGCATCTTCCAGCCGCTCCCTGGGGCTTAACACAGATGCCTTTCTTTCACGCTTCGGGCATCTTTATCCTGGCCGCACCACGGGATTCTTCAGGCACTCCAACCTTATTGCAATGGGCATGGAGGACATTGCCACCCTGGGGATGATAAACGGTCGTCGTCCGCTTGTAGATGTTGCAGGAACCGGCCCTCAAAAGGCTGGGGCTGCCGCCTTCTGTCATTTCCTCAAGGCAATGAGGCTCATTGAACTGCACCCGCTGCCCACTGAAGAAGCCCATGCCGACTTCCCCCTGAGGTCCTTGTACAACCGGCCCCTGGAGGAGGATCTGCCCCCTGTCGAAGAGCTTTCCGAGGGGTTTGAGGACCTCGTGGCCGAGATTTCCGGATCTGTTGTGCTTGCAATGGGTAACGAAGGGATGGCAGCGCCGCTTTCCACTGCGGAAATCAGTTTTGAGCAGCAGATCCAGCGAGATTTCGCCTTCATAAAGGGCAAGAACTACTATGAACTCTTTGGACTGACCCCTGGCAGTTTTGCATTCAATGTACTGAAGGACGCCTATTTTGCCAGGACCAGGCCATACGCGCAGGAACGTCTGATGCAGCTTTCAGGCGCCACCCTGGAGATGGCCCAGGAGGTCCTGTCGCTTTTTTCTTCTGCCTACAACACGCTCTCCGATGTGGTCCCCAAGGAGCGTTATGATGAACTCCTCAATGCCGATACGGTTGGGCTCGACGGCAGGCAGGACGACAGGCTCCAGACCCAGGTGCAGTTCCAGTCAGGCAAGGTCTTTCTGGAGATGGGCGAATTCGACAATGCTGAGAAGTCGCTTCAGGACGCATACCGGCTGGAGCCCGACAATCCGCTTCACTCCGCCTATCTCGCATGGGCAATCTACCGCAATCCCTCGAACCATGGGTCGAAATCTGCTTGGGAGAAGTCGAGGGGGCTTCTGGCAAAATCCATCCAGAACGGCAGGCATGCCGAGACTTACTCTTTCAGGGGGTGGATGCTACTGGACGAAGGGCGCGATGGTCTGGCAGAGGGCGAGTTCCAGAAGTCACTCAAGCTCAATCCTCGCGATACGCTTGCCCGCAAGGGTCTCCAGCAGATAGACGACCACCGCCAGGCAGACAAGAAGGGGTTTTTCAGGAAGATCTTCGGCTAACCTCTGCAGTGCACGTTTAAAATCCCTGCCTACATGTTTAATTTAATGAAAACGCGGGTGAATTTGAAGCCGGGGCAAAAAGGGACAAAGAGATTGGTAGAGCAGTACGACCGACCTCATCGCCGACAAGGTGCAATATATGGAACACATGAGCCTTGGACTTGAGACTATTACCTATTGGGGCATTTCCGATTATTTGAGTCCGTAACCACAGGCCGGAAACCGGCCCCAGTAATCTTGTTAACCATGCTTCAACGGGTGCTCTTTCAAAAACATCCTTAAAGCATCATCAATCCGTGATTGCCAACCAGCACCAGTGGATTTGAAATTTTCTACCACATCTTGAGACAGTCGGATAGCAATTGATTTTTTTGTAGGGGCTTTCTGAGGCCCACGAATACCCGGACGATGAATGATAGCCTGTGCCCAATCCTCATCGGTTTTAATGAAATTTTCCGGGTCGTCCATAGCCATGCGTTCAACAGACTCTTCTGAAAGATGATTGACTCGTTCCGAATCAGTCATAATTTCTCCTCTGGAACGCATGCTTTCGATTTCTTTAGAGGTTTTTCTGACTATTTTGCTCATAGTAAAGGCTCCTTTCCTTACGACTGGCCTTCCGTAGCGAGAAACAGCGAACTGCCTCTCCGCGTAACGTATAGGCGAGAGTAAGAGTTACCAGTTCGCCGCCAACTTCGGCAATATCTAGCCAGCGGCGCTCATGAGGCCGGTGACTTTCAACGGTGATCTTTTTTGGAGACTCATAAACAAGCTGACCATCGGCAAGGTCATATCCATGCTTTTCAAAGTTTTTCAATCGCTTGTTTTCGTCCCACTCGTAGACCATGTTTATTGTATATACGATTTGGCTTGTAACGTCAACTCCTTTAATAACTGCCGCTTTACAAGGCATCTGTCAGCAAAATATGACAACAAGAGAATGTCCAACTTGCGGCACGACCAGACCGCCCGGAAAGGCTGGGCGGGCTGGTCAGCCTTATGGCGTTCATGACGAAAGTTGAAGAGTTGCCAGTCATCTGTTTCGAAGAGAGTATGACGTATTGGCGGAAGAACCTAAAATGACGCGGTTTTGAAGCAAGAACAATGGTCGCAGAAAAGGGAAAGAAGGCAGAAGGGTCTCAACTATGGAGGATATACCATGACACGACGATTGCCACTACTAATACTCGGATATTTATTGCTGGCCGCGCCTCTCCACGCGCAGGACGACATGCAGGAAAAAATCAGGCACTGGAGCAGCAGATTCAGGAACTGAAGGTGCTTAAAGCACAGCAAGATGTTGGGAAACAGAAAGCTGAACAGTGTTTGAAGGCTGTTGGACGAGATAAATTCTGCAACTGTATCGGTGAAAATCTGCCTGCTGACGTAAGTTTCGAGCAGTATATTCACACCATGGTTACCTCAAGAGAAGAACTCGGT
>JAYSLX010000044.1:0-22241 GCA_043725245.1 Geobacteraceae bacterium
TCGGTCAAGGGATGGGGAGAAAACAAGGAGCACTCCTATAGCTGCTCCAAATGCCACCAGCCTCACCAGAGCGGTCTCCCCCGACTCATGCAGACAAACTGCCTAGACTATCAGCACCGTGGCAAGCGAGCTTCCACCGGCCAATACTGGGCAGCAGATAAGCAGGAACCCAGCAACGCACATGGGCATTTAGAGCACCGTGGGTATCCAAAGGTTGCCAATGGATACGGTTACATAGCTCCAACGCCGTACACTCCTGTAGCAACGGAGTCAACGACCGCCTGCCACATGAATGCACCCAGAAACTCAAAGTCTTACCCGAACGCTAACTACTGGAACCAGAAGACCATTTGGCCAGATAACAACAGATAACAGCAAATAGAAATGGTCCAGCCCGGATACGATGAACTGAAGAAGACATTGGAGGTAAGTCCATGAGGCATCCTGAACATATGACAACCAGAGGGAGCATCCCCACAAACCATCGGAGGTGCCCTTCAAACGTGCCGCGTTGGGTCACGCTGCTCGTGGTAATCATGCTCTTGATCGGCTCAGCCGTTGCAGCATACGCCACAGGGAGTGATATCGCGAAGGATTTTCCTGTTGTGAACCATGTAGACGGGAAGGAGTTCGCAGTGGCGTCAGCGGTCGATTCCGCTGGTAACACGATTGTTGCCGGGTATCAGACCGTTCCCCTCAGCAGTTACTACGATTTCTATACCGTGAAATTCAAGGCTGACGGCAGTGGCGTGTTGTGGCAGGTCCCTTTCGGAAGCGGCACTCTGAACGAACAGATTTCGGCGATGGTGATCGATAGTGCCGGCGACATTATTGTCACCGGAACGGTGCTGAATGCATCCGACCGTGATATCGTCACAATCAAGTACAAGGGGAGCGATGGCAGCATCCTGTGGAAGGGAGTATACCAAGGAACAGGCGACGGCAGCGGCCATGACTACTCGACTTCAGTTGTGGTGGACGGATCCAATAATGTCTATGTGGCCGGATATTCGCTGGTAAGCAGGAAATTTGACTACCTAGTTTTAAAGTACGCCAAAGATAATTCATCAACGGTTAATGCAACGCCGGTGGTAACACACTATAACAACGCCACTGTTCGCCAGGACCACAAGGCAAATTCTATCGCCGTAGGTACTGACGGCTTTGTCGTTACCGGTGAATCGTCAAACGGCACCAATTTAGATTGCCTCACGGTGAAGTTTGATCTGGCAGGGAACTTTCTTTGGGAACAGAGGATTTCTTCAGCATATAATAAGTCTGATTCTGGCAAGTTTGTAAAGATCGATTCTTTAAACAATGTCATTGTTGCGGGATATGTCTACAATGTTACCGATACGGATATGTTCACCATCAAGTACAATGCTTCGGGTGTTAAAGTCTGGGACGCCATATACGACAGCGGATACAGGGATGAACCATCAGCCTTGGCGGTCGATCCTGACAATGATGTCTATGTCGCTGGCTTCACACACGGTCATCGCTATACGGTAAAATACAGCGGCATTGTGAAGGCCCCCACCCAGGTGATATGGTCACATACTATGGAATCAGGCGGCGACACGTCAGACGTGCCGACCGGCATTGTAGTTGATAAGCCAACTGATGCGGTCTTCGTGACCGGCTACAGCCAGACCGATGGTGGTACCCTGGCTGATTACGATGTGCTGACAACAAAATACAACAAAACAACCGGCCATTTACTCTGGCAGAAAAGCTCATGGGGTGCGTTCAACACGGACCTGCCGCCGGTGCCGGTGGTCCTCGACGGCCAGCCGGTCGGCGTTGGGATCAGTTCTACGTATGTTTCCGTGTCCGGCTGGACCATACGCCCACTGGAAACTGGCTCTGCCGTCTCCACTTCACTCCTGCGGACCACTACCATCAATGACCCCACGAAGAACTGGACTGCGAGCCTTGCAGGAAAATATGTCAAGGTTACCAGTGGTTCCAATGCCGGTCAGAAGAGAGCTGTCTCAGCGAACAGCGAGACGGTCCTTACCGTGGACCCTGCATTCTCCAATCCTGTTTCCACAGGTGATACCTTCTTTCTGTTCGACCCATCCGATTACGATTTCTTTGTCATGAATTACGATAAAGGGGATCTTGACCCGCCGACAAACCTCCAGGCCAAAACCATGCCTGTGCTCGATGGCACTATTGTGATCGGCGTCAAGCTTCAGCTCACTTGGGAAGACAATTCCCCCAATGCGACCGGCTTCAAGATTGAGCGCTGCAAGGGGAAATCCTGCATCGACTTTGCACCGCTTGTTACGGTCAATAGACCCTATACCTATTCTCCCGGAGGTTTGGTGCTCTATGACGACCTGTCTACGATGGACCCGGAAACGTATTACTCTTACCGGGTCAAGGCGTATCTCGGCGCCGGGGATTCCTACCCCAGCAACAGTTCACATGCCCTGACCCATTACGTGGCGTACCTTCCCCCTGCATATACGGTTCTCTACAACAACACGGTTACGAACAAAACCGACCAGGCGACGGCTATCGCAGTGGGACCGGACAACAACCCGATTGTGACAGGTTCCACCTTTTCACTCGATGGCGGCTCCGATTATCTGACCATGAAGCGGAGCAAGGTTGACCTTGCCCCGATCTGGACACAACGTTACACCAGCAGTTACATCCAGGGCGATTTTCCCACCTGCATTGCCGTTGACAATAACGGCCAGGCGCTCGTCTCCGGCTATTCCTATCAGCCGGGAGGCATTAACGGGAGCGATAGCTACGCTCTTTTTACCATAAAATACCTGTTTAGTCCGGACCCGCCACCAGAGGAGGATGTAGCTCGCATCTGGCAATGGTCCAAACCCTACCATGGCCTGGCAGGGGTCGATGACCGAGCCACAGCGGTTGCTGCATCGACTGATAACCAGAACAACGTTGTTGTTGTTGGACATGGGCTGAGCGCTACCTTTGCTCAAAACGGCCATGAAAATATTTACGTTCTTAAATATCTGGCCAACGGGACCCTCGACTGGTCCGCGACATATGCCCAGGCCGGAGATGATGCCCCAACCGCTGCGACATTTGATCCCGACGGCAATATCATCGTGGTTGGGTACAGCGAGAAGGGGTACCTGAATTATTACTACAACCTGTTTGTAGCGAAATACTGCGGAAGCGGGACCGGCTCAGGCATAAATTGCAAAGGCAAGAGCAAGGGACAGATCATCTGGTCAGATCTGTACGATGGACCTGCTGTTGGACCTCCAAATAAGGATGCCAAAGCTTACGGGGTTGCTGTTGACAAGGCCGGGGACGTCTATGTGACCGGATATGTTGAAAATGTTTCAGGCAACAAGGACATGATCACCATCAAGTATCAGGGCACACCTCCGGCTACTTCACCGGTGAAGCTCTGGAACGATTTCAAGTCATTTGACGGACTCGCACACGGCGATGACCAGGGGGTTGCAGTCAAGATTGATCCGATTGACGGCAACATCGTTGTTGCCGGAACAACACTGACCGATATCTATGACAACGATTTCCATATCATCAGATACGGATCAGCAACGGGGAACGTCATCTGGGAGAAGACTCTCCAGCGTGAACAGACTAGTGATACTCTGACCTCAATGGCGATGGACTATTCGGGTAATGTCTACCTGGCTGGTACCTCTACCAATGGTGAGACATCGGACATCCTGTCGGTCGTCTATGACTATCTAGGGAAGATTGTCGGCGCAACCCTCTACGACAGCCCTGAAAAAATGAATGACGGCGCCAATGCAGTGGCGGTTAACAGCGTTGGCGATTCATTTATAGCCGGTTATGCTGCCAACAAAGGGATTCCAGCCAGTGGGATTGACCCAAATCTCGACTACCTCGTAATCAAGCAGGAGATCGACCTGTCGAAAACCATTATGGCGCCTGGACCGTTTACTGCCGAGCCGCAGTCAGACTACACGAAAATCCGGCTTACCTGGCGTGCGAACACACCCAATACCAGTTTCAGGATTACCCGGGTCAATGATGGGGTAACATGGGTGGTTGGTCCAGGAATACTCGAATATATCGATACCGTTTCAGGCATTAACACTCGTTACGATTACACCATCGAGGCATTTATTGGACCGGTCAACTCACGACAGTTATCAACATTCGCCATAACGACCTTGGACAAACCGGTGTTCAATGCAATCAACCTTTCCGGTGGGGTCACGAAGAACTCGATAAACCTCACCTGGACGGCGAAGCCCGCGAGTACGGGCTACAAACTGGAGCGGAGTACCGATAATAGCACCTGGGTCCAGGTGCCGGCTACCGGCGATCTTGCGGGGGGGAGCTTGGCCAGCTACCTCGACAACACAGGCCTTATTGAAGGGCAACGTTATTATTACCGCCTCTCAGCCAAAACCTTGTCGGGGTATTCGCTGCCGAGCGTTCAGGTCAATGCGGCGACCATTCCAGCCGTACCTGCCTTGAGATTGGTTTCGCCGGCCTACTACTCTTCCAACGAGATACACCTTGTCTGGGACCCAAGCGTTTTAGGAGCCACTGGGTTCACACTCGAATATCGGATTGCGCTTTCTGATACCACCTGGACAGCCTGGACAGCGGTTGGTGCAGATATTGCCTACAATGTGCTCAGCTATAGCCACACCGGTCTGCTCTCTGGCACGAAATACGGCTATCAGATCAAGTCGAAAAACGACTCGGGCCAATCCGCCTACTCAACTGTTGATGTCTCCACAACCACCGTGCTGACGCTCCCCCAGATTGGCGACCCTGCTTATGTAAGCAAAACGAACAATATAAGCCTTACCTGGAATGACCCTAACAGTCCCAATGCCTATTCCCCTAACGGCAATGAAGATAAGTTCAAGATCTACTACCAACAATGCGCACAGTCATATCCGAACATCTGTGACGCTGCTTATGACAATTACCCTGCAAACTCCACAAATGCCAACTGGTCGACTCCACCTGTTTCAATTGACATTCCAGCCAATTCAACAAGCATAGTTGTATCAGATACGGTCCCCCCCCCCAATGTTACGAACAGACTGCAGCGTGGGCGCACTTACAGGTTCTGGATAGTGGCGTCCAGGAACGGCGTTGAGAACAATACGGTCACCGTTTCAAACAAGAGGAGAGGAACGGTTTCCCTTCTAGATCTTACAAAATTGAGGGTGTCGTCGTTCAACGATACCTATATCAACTTTGCATGGGACGACATCGTTGGTAACTACATCTTTAGAGTCTATTGCAAAGCAGGTGCAGGAGCTTATCAGGAAGTAAGCACCGGCTTAGGCCCTGATTCGACATCATTTTCATGGCTATCTGCGACCCCCTCAACCACGTATACCTGTTATCACACGGCGAACAATGACTACGAAACGGTGTCATCGTTTCTCGACCCAGTTACAATCAACACCTTGGGTGGCCGTCCGAGCATGGTTTCGGTTGCCGGAGTCGGTCAAGACACTCCCAATACATTCACCGGTATCTACATTAAATGGAACACGATCGCTGGAACAAACGGGTGGAAGGTCTACCGAGACACATGGAATTCTCCAAGCACCACTCCTCCGGCAACCGGGGACTCCGGGTGGGCCAATTCATGGACAGACCTCATGGGTGGTACTAATTTTTTAAGTGCCGCTACAACCGAGTTTACCGATACAACGGCTGTCCGCGGCAACTTCTACCGTTACAAGGTTGCTTACAAACTTTCACCTTTACCTCCAGCCACAGATAATAATTATTCAGCCTACAGTGACCCTCCCCTCTGGGCCGCCAGCTGGCCGGTAGCCCCTGTCTCCTTGTCCGTAACCGGTTCAGATTCCTTGACAACGGCTGTCAGCTGGGGGAACGTCAATGCCGAGACCGGCTTTGTTGCGGACCAGAAGCTGCGCACTCTTCAAGCCTGCCCAGCGGGAACCGATTGCTGCGCAGCGGAAACCGACTGGAATACCAACACCGTTCACAAAAACACGACTACTGATGTGCTCTCGACTTCGTATACCACCACCACCACCCCAACCAACAGAGAAATCTACTGCTACCACGTCAAGGCGGTCAACGGGGTCGGCAATTCAGGGTCATCGCCCTGGAGTTCTGTGGTAACCAGGCTGCGTCCGCCAAAAACGTTCACTCTGAGCAATATTGCGTCGACCATTACGCTGAACTGGTCAAATGATAGTGACACCGTAGACAGAACCGGTTACAAACTGGAATACACCATAGGAGGGTCAACCACCTGGAACCAACTCTCTACTTACCAGGGCGTGAGTGCGACGTCATTCACTCATACCGGACTAGCTGCAGATCAACGCTATGACTATCGGATCAGGACCGTTCACGGGAATGGTATTTCCGAACCTACTCCTGTGTTATTCGCCCATACAACGCCAAAGGTTCCTACAACCCTGGCAGCACCAATAGCATCGCCCACCTCGATTACCCTCACCTGGAACATGGACGAAAACGTCATAGAGAGCGGATATACCTTGCAATACCGGAAGAAGAGTGGTGCTACATGTCTTAATACTGACGCGTACTGGGACGGGAGCGACCCGTTATTCCCGGTAGTGACGAAGGACTTGCAACTGCCCACCATCGGTCAATTAGAAGTAAAAACAACTGAAATTAGCGCCGCAACGGTCTACTGTTTCCGGTTAAATGCCTATGCCGATAACATAAATCTTTCCCCGATACCACCACGAATCCATTCGCTCTACGGCGCAGCAATTGAGTCAGCGACCCTTCTACCTGCACCGTCGAATTTTCGAGTTGCAGTGAATGAGACGGATATTACAGCCACATCAATCATGCTCACCTGGGACAGAGTAGACAATAATTATGGTTATAAACTTCAGAGAAGTACCAGTAGCGATTTTAGTGCAAATCTTGTAGCTGTATACGACAGTTCAACCGCGTCAGATGCTACTCTTACTTACAATGATGGTCCGACACCCAATGCTTTGTCACCCGCGACAACCTATTATTATCGCATCTACACAAAGAACCTCCGTGGTGCCCTTTCCCAACCACCGTCAGGGACCTCCGTTCTGACCTTGACATCGGCTCCGCCGAAATTCACGGCAACAGCTGTATCGCCGTACCAGATCAACCTGAGCTGGGAGTCGGTTGCAGGACAGAACACAAACGTTCTCTATAGAACAGTTGGTCCTCTCTTTGTTAAAACGATAGCGAATCCAGTACCCCTCAACAATTACTGCGGTTTTGATTATCCAACGGTTGGTTGCCCTTCGCCTGTACCCGCAACCATTACATACCCGAACACAGGATTGCAGCCGAATACCAGGTACTGCTACTATGTAATCGCGCTGAACGCAAATACGCTTGAATCTGCCAAGTCTCCCCCTCAACCTCCGTATCCCGATCCAATAACCGATCTTTGTGTTACAACCCCCAGGGTTGGACCTATCGTGACTGCGGAAGATGTGAACGGTATGAACATTAAGCTTTCCTGGACCTATCCTGGCCCGAATGAAGGGTTTGAAGTAGATGCCCAGTTAGTGAATGGAAACTGGCTCACCCTGGGGACAGTCCAGACGACGAATACGTGCGCCAGCGATCCAAGCAAGTGCACCTATGAGGACAAGAACGGAGTCATTGATGCCCCCTTCAAAGATAAGAACGGGATAGTGAACGACAGGATCTACCAGTACCGTGTCAGGGCTTATCAGGGCACCGTTAAATCGGACTATGGCTATGCGTCCACTAAGGTAATCCCTTTTATAAAACCTGTGTGCCCATAATTGGGGGCAGGGCGAATCAATAGCTTGATGAAAACACACCAAGAAAGGAGGAGTCCCAGATGAAGAGAAAATATAGTACACCAAGAGTTGTGGGGAGTGCCGCGGTTCATCCCTGCTAGGTTGTCTGCCGAATAGAGCATTATAGAAAACACTTTGTCCCAGGCTGCTGAGGAGAATCATATCCCGAAGCAGCCTGGGACAAAGTGTTTAAAATGGGTCATCATTGGCTTCATCACGGAACTGGAAGCCACAACGGTCCTGCATGTGAGCAGACGCCTGAAACATGAAGGATACGAAAGAGAAGCTACAATGGGTGACTATGCGAGTTGAGAGAGCATGTTCCATCTGTATCCCATTTGTTGACAACAATTTGCAATCCATATAACATTTCCCAAGAAATCCGCGCTCATTAGGAACCCAAAGAAATTGAAGATGTTTGCTCCGCACAGACTCCTGCTCTGTTGTATCTTTGTGTTAAGTCTGTGGGCCCATGCCGGAGCCACCACTGTCGAAGGTATTGTCGTCACTGAGAGGGGGCCCCTTGATGGGGCTATTGTGAAGGCGTACCTCTCCTTGCGCGATTCCCTCACAGACAATAATCCGCTGATTTCAACATCCGGAGAGAAACCTGGGTTCTTCAGGTTGGATGTTCCGGCCGGGACCTATTTTCTTACCGCATCAGGCAGAGAAAACAATATTTCATATTATTCGTTTCACGGTGCAAATCCGGTCAAGGTGGAGAACAAATCCATCTGGCTCCCCTTTGCCGCCACCCCTCTCACTTCGCCCATTCAAAAAGTCGCTGAAACAACCAGGATCGTTGGCACGTTGAGCTATAAGGGCAAACCGGTCAGTGATGCAAAGGTTTCCCTGTATTCGCTTAATGAAAATAACTTTCGCGGATTGGGACTTGAAACAAAGAGTACGGATGGAAACGGCGAATTTGCATTTACCCCACCCCCAGGTTCATATCTTATGGTTGCTCGAAAAAGAGTAGACAGTGTTGGGAAAATGCCTCTCACAAAGGGTGACCTGTTCTGTTTCTACGGTGCGAACCCTCTGGTGCTCGAAGATAAACGTGCGATTACTGTTGAGATCTCATGCCATCCCAAGGACGACCTGCAGGCGTTCATTGCATCGGATGTTGCAGTTAAGCGATCTCGGGCTGAACTTTCGCGTTTCAGAGAGCGTGAGCTGTTGAAAACAGAGAGGGGGATTGCCGGACGTATTACAGACAAGAACGGAAAACCGGCACGAGACGTACAGGTAACAGCCTATCGCCGTGACCCTGCCAAGACCTTTCAAATGCACCATCTTCGTCTCGCTTCTGTAAATATGGTACGCTCCGATGCAAACGGCAGATATTTCCTGCCTGTTAGCGAAGCAGGATCATATTATCTCGTAGCCCGGCAATACGGCGGAGAATCCCCCCTCAAAGGAGAACTCTACGGGCTGTATGAGGCAAATCCTGATCATGCTGTAACAGTCAGTAATGGAACTGTTGTTGCTAATCTTGCCGTTAGCATGGTTATGGGAGAGGGTTCGCGGCCCGAACCACCTCTGCCGATCGGAACCGATGAATCACGTGTCATCAAGGCGCCGGCTGTTATTGATCATGATACGGTCTGGAGCGGTGAGGTGCTGATCGAAGGACCGCTGCTGGTCACACGGGCGGCAACCCTGCGAATTGCACCGGGAACCGTTATCCGCTTCAGCCGAATTGATCGTGATGGTGATGGCGTTGGTGATGGAGAACTTCGAGTCCTTGGTAGGATTATCGCTCGAGGCACACCTGATCTACCGATACACTTCATGTCTGCGGAAAGCGAGCCAAGGCCGGGGGACTGGTCATATCTGCTTTTATTTACGTCAGGAGAGGAAAATGTCATCGAGCATGCAATTTTTGAGCATGCCTTTAGTGGCGTTCAAGTTCATTTTTCACGCGCGCTTATCAGTGATTCTGTTTTCCGCAACAACAAAGAAGGGATTCGATTTGGCAGGGCAGAATTGGCCATTCTGCATAATGAGATCAGAAAGAATGATGTTGGAATACGCTATCACCGCCTGGAGGGTCCGGTGGAGATTCGTGGCAATCTCATAACGAAAAACGGAATCGGACTGTTTTTGGTCCCTTCCGGTCAAAAGAGTGTTGATTCTTCCACAGATACCTATATCCCCGATATACGCTATTATAAGCTCCCCCTTGTTAAGGACAACAGTATCGTGGATAATCTACTGTACAATTTTCAGCTTGGTGAAAGGCTCTCCATAGATGTTCCTCTTGGGGAAAACTGGTGGGGAAGTAATGATGTGGCACAAATACGGGCAACTGTTTTCGACCGGGAGCGGGATCCTGAACTCGGGAGAGTAATGATCCTTCCGATCCTCTCTATCCCTGTCAAAGGGGCTGGCCCTCGTAAATGAGGTGTTGATGATATCACGATAAAAAGATCACAGCAATCAAGAGGCGCTGGTTCCTCAACCAGCGCCTTTACCCAACTCCTCAGCAGGGATGAACAACCGCGCTCCCCACAATCCGGGGAGGGAAATACTTTGCTTTTCTCATAGGTTGACACCTCCTTCTTAGTTTATTTTCTTCGTTTATTTAACTCAGCCATCGGATCAAGAATATCATTAATGTCCTTAACAACAAGATCAACCAAAAAATCAGTTCGGCTTTTCAAGTGGGGTGTCATTCCTGGTAGCTTTGGGGTTCACTGTTTCCTTACGAACTTGTTTTGCAAACCTGTTTACTCTCAGTGTTACCCCCTTCAATTTCTGGTCTTTTTTTAAAGTAACCTTAACTGTTTCGAATTCTGGAGTTACGTTGTTAAACTCCCCTTCTTGCGGTTTGCCCCCTCCAATGACGCTCCTTACCTTTAGATAATATGAGCCTCCGCCATCGACACGAAGTAAGTACCTGCCGTTAGTATCCGACCTGTCGGAAACAAAGGTTGGTCTTCCCATTGCGTTCTCTGTTAGATAGGCAAATACCAGGGACTTTTCTACCGGATTTCCCTCCATATCGGAGATGACCCCTTCGACCGCAGTTATATCCTTGTCGCGTTGTATCAAGTCTGATGACCATTCGAAGGACTTTGTAAGCACACCTAGGTTAAGCTTGGCGCCTGAGGTAACCACTAATGGCAATGGATTCCCATTGCCATCCCCGTGAAAATACATAAAGGTGTTATCTTTGGGTGGGCCAATTTCGCTGTCAGGCTTTCTTTGCGCAACTAAAAAATAGTAGGTCCCTTCCGGGACTTTCAATGAAAATTCGCCTTCGTTGTTAGCGTCACATATCAGGTCAGGAACACGCCAGTATTTATATGGATTAGGGGGAGGGCCCAGTGATTTGTTAAACAATAAAACAAGTCCGTTAACCATGGGGATCTTGTCCCTGATCATTACTTTCCCAGAAATCGTCGCATCCATAACCGGTGATGCAAAAGTCTGAGGATATAGGGAGGGGGGATCACTGTTTGCAAAAACTGCAGTTGAGAGAAAAATCAGGGTTATAAGCATAGGCAGTTTCATGATGGTCCCCTTATGGCAAGCCAATTCCATTTAAAGGTGTAACATGGATTGGAAAATCAAATTTTATCACCCGGCCTTCTCAGGCGTCAACTGGAATCCCGTAGCTAATAATGTCAGCCTAAAGGGAGAGTCATTGAGAACCCGGTTTTTTAATAGTACAATTCCGATGGATTGTGATCTGTGGTAAAGAAGATGCGGATTACAGCTTGGGGAGGTGTTCCATTGCCAGGGGCTTGGCCACAAAAGGGAGGTATAGAATGAGGATCCTCAAAGTAATGATGGCAGCCATAATAGTGCTGATGTTGACTGGTGAAGCCTTGGCAGCCGAACGGCAGACTGGCAGAGTTACGGGGAAGATGGCTCAGATGGCAGGGGGGCCGCTAGCGGGTGGCGACGTGTTTTTCTTCAACCAGATTTCCGGTCCAGCCCCTGCCCCGGAGATCTATTGGAGGGTGCCTGACAAGAGCGTTGAACTGGACGCAGACGGCCGTTTCTCTACGGAGTTGATAGAAGGAACCTACTTTTTCGGTGCGACAAAGCGACTATCCGGGAAAGATGGTGGCCCCCTTCATGAAGGGGATCTCTATCTTGTGATCAGTGATATCCCGGAGAATCAACGTACATTCACGGTTAAGGCGGGTACAGAAATTGATCTGGGAATCATTACAGCGTTCAAGCCCTATCACAAGGGTAGTGAATCTGCAAGCATCACCGGCATTGAGGGGGTGGTGATCAATGCCGGTGGCAAACCGGTGCAGGGGGTCTTTGTATTTGCTTTCTTGTCTCCCCCAAAGGCCGGGGTGCGGCCTATCTTCGTATCTGAAAAGACCGGGGCTGATGGGAAATACCTGCTTAGGGTCGAAAAAGAGGGGAAATACTACCTGAAAGTCAAGGAAGTTTACGGAGATGGCCCCCCCAAGCAAGGTGGCTTCATAGGTGGCTATGGCGATAAAACTCCAAAGGCTGTAGACGTTATGGGTGGAACCGTCGTCAAGGGGATTACCATAAAAGGGGGTTCTTTTGCGGGGCGGGGGAAGAAGCTCAAGTAATTTTCATGCGGGAACGGTTCGTTTCCGCCGTTAAAGCTGCAATCTGTGGGCTTGCTTGTGCGTCCGGAATCGTTTTCTCGCGATCTATTGATTCCCATGCCAGAACGAGAAAATCCAATGCCTGCGTATTTAGAGGAAGGCTGCTTATGCCAAACGGTCGAGAGTTTTTTGGTAGTTTCCATGGTTTGCGATGTGTTATTGTAATTATTCGCAGGTGGTGTAACCGTTGCTGCTGCTCATGGTGTTATCTTATCGAAGAGACTGTGATCATCAACAACTGGTAGCAGTAATCCCTCCGAAATAAATGATAGCAGTACAAGGTGCGATGATTTTACCGTTTTTGCAATCAACATGCTGCCGGTATCCCCGAGGAAGGGGTACTGGCAGTTTTGTGAGAAACTGCCTTCTTGTGTCAAGCGGGGTTGTGCTGGCACTCGCCCTTATTGGCACGCCTGCCGAGGCAGAGGTGCTGACGGCTGATACGACATGGAGTGGAACGGTTCTCCTTAACGAGGATATACTGGTCCCTCGAGGAATCATCCTCACCATCAGGCCCGGTACGGTTGTCAAGGTTGTGCAGTCCGAAAGTACCAAAACAGATCCTGAATACATTTCGCCCCTTACGGAACTGACTGTCCGTGGGGTGCTTCGGGCAGAAGGCAGCGAGGCGTCCCCGATAATTTTCAAAGGGGAACCTGCCGGGAGCCAGGGGCTCTGGGCAGGCCTTCTAGTGGATGGCGGGAGCGTGACACTTCGCTACTGCCGGATACACGATGCCGAGAACGGCCTACAGGTTTTTGCCGGGAAGGCTGAGCTTGACCGGTCAATATTCAGGGGGAATCGTTACGGGGTAGTGGCGCACGGGCCTGAAAGCCGGGTCCTCATGAACTCCACGACCATCAGTGAGAACGATTTCGGTCAGGTGACACTTGCCGGAGGGGAGGTGATTTCCACCGGATCCTTTGTGACAGCCAACCGAAAGCGAGATCGCATTGACTGGGCGGGGCCCTCCCTGGCGAAATCCAACAACAGCCAGCTGCAAACCGCTCATCCACTGGCAAGGAGTTATGGCGATGAGGTCTTGCTCGGAGAGACGGTTTGGCAGGGACGAATCGAGGTAAGCGGTCAAGTGCGGGTTCCGGATGGGGCACGCTTAGTCATACTGCCTGGGACAATAGTCGAGTTCAAACGACGTGACACAAACGGTGATGGCATTGGTGAAAACGGGTTGCTGGTGCAGGGTGTACTTGTTGCCAAAGGGACCAAGGCTGAACCTATTTTCTTCAGATCCGCCGAGCGTCAACCCCGGATGGGGGACTGGGATGCTGTCAACATCATGAACAGTGACGGCGTACAGAACCTTATCGAGTATTGCCGGATAGAGGATGCTTATCGCGGGCTCCATTTTCACTTTGCCAACGTGCTGGTCGGCAACTCACTGTTCAGCAACAACTATCGCGGAATTCAGTTCCAGGAGTCACAGGTTGAGATTCGCAATAACCGCTTTTCTCGCAACAAAAGCGCTGTTCAAGGTCGTGATTCAGCCGTTCTTTTCAATGGAAACCTGGTACAGGAGAACCTGCGAGGAGTCAATTTTTATAGAACCAGTCTCACATTGACCGAAAACCGGTTTTCGAGAAATTCATTCGATGGGCTGCGATTGCGAGATTCCGGAGCAGTTGTGGAGCGGAATGTATTCGATGCCAACCGCTACGGATTGATGGCCCAGGATTCCATATATGGCAGGTATGCAGAAAATGTTGTTGCAGGAAATGCCGAACTTGGATTCTCACTGAAAAATCTCGACAACCTTGAGGTAAGCGGGAACTTTGTAACCGCAAACGGTGTGAATGGCATGAGCGTGCAGGATGTGCGGGCACTGATCAAAGGAAACTCCTTTACCGACAATGGGGAGAGGGGGCTCGGTATAATCTCTTTTGATGGTGCCATCATGGGGAACAATTTTGCTTCGAACGGCCTTTATGCGATCGACCTGGAGGGGACGCAAGATGTGGCGGCCACAGGGAACTGGTGGGGGGGCGATCACCCTGATAAGGTAATCTTTGACCGGCTTGACGGATCAGGTCGCGGAAAAGTAAATTATGGAGCACCAAGCGCTCTGCCTTTGCAATTCAACTGGCCGCTAAAGGAAATTCCGGTAAGCCTCACTTGGCGAGGGGAAATTGTTTTAAAGGCTTCTGCAAGCGCTCCCTCCGGAGTAACCCTTACCATTGCGCCTGAAGCTAAGGTCCGGATGGGTAATGATGTAAGCCTTATAATCCAAGGGAAACTTCATGCTGTAGGTGAGCGAGGGCGTCGGATCAGTTTTACCTCAATCGCTACGCCGAACCCTGGGGCGTGGGGGGAGATCCTTCTGGAGCGAGCCACCGGGAGCATTGCTGACTACTGTGACTTTACGGCAGCTACCTGGGGGTTGCACAGTCATTTCACCGATCTGTCGGTTTTAAATAGTCGTTTCATGGACAATTATGGGGGGATCCGATTTCGGAGCGGACCGATGACTATCTCCCATTCCCTGTTTCAGGGTAATGAGATCGGCATTCGCTCCTATAGAGGGATTGCCCGAATATCTGAGAACACCATCACCGGTAACGAGATTGGCATTTTTGTTCGTGAGAAGGGGGGGGGGCTCAAGGTGACGCGTAACAACCTTGCCGGCAACAACGGCTACGGCATACGAATAGGGGACTTCAACGACGAGGATGTGCCGGCCTCTGACAACTGGTGGGGAGTGGGCAACCCTGAGACGTTTATTTTTGACGCGCTACGGGAAAAAGGGATTGGCTATGTACAATTCGGTCCGCCCCTTGCATTGCCGATCAAGACTGGTCCTGAGGAGTAGTGCCATGCGTACTCTCTATGTATCAATAATTGTATTCTTCTCTATTTTGATTGCAGGCTTTGCGTTGGCTGAGAACCGTTTGCTTCAGGGGACCGTTTTGGACGAAACAGGGAAGCCGGTTGCCGGTGCCGAATTGTTTGTGTACGATTCGTTGAAAACCAAGCGCCCGGCTGATTTTATTTCGCCGAAAACCGGCCCGGATGGCAAGTTCAGCATGAATGTTCCAGTCGGCAAGTACTGGGTGATAGCTAGGCTCCGGCAAGGTGAGAAATTCGGGCCGCTCCTGTCTGGGGGCCTACACTCGGGAGAGCCTCTGGAGATCGACCTTACAGAAGCTCTGCAAAATGTGAATTTCACTGTTGGGGATATCCGAGATCTTGCGCGTGCAAAAGAGAAGAGGCGAAGCGATATGGTAAGTCTCTCAGGGCGAATCCTGGATCAGGCCGGGATGCCCGTTGTCTCAGCTACGGTTTGCGTCTGGCGCGAGCCACTGACTGACAGGCTGCCAGATATAGTTTCCGCCTGGACAGAAGCAGGCGGGGATTACACCCTGTATCTTCCCCCTGGGCGCTACTCAATTGCCGCGGCGACCAGTTTCCCGCCACTTGCAGCGGAGCGACGGATGGTACCGCTAACTCTGCCTGATGGTCAGAAAATGGTTGCTTTAAATTTGCAGGTTATTAAAATGGATGACAGTTCAAAGGGTTTAAGCGATGGAGCGGCTGGCGATGTACCGTTAGCCGATGAGTAGCTTAACCGCTGGCTGATTAATGAAAGTGAGACGGCAATGAAGAGGGTTCTAGTAACTGTTGTTCTTGGTGTGATGTTGCTGTGTGGGCAGGATGTGAACGCTTGCGTGGGGAAGATACTTTATATCGGCATTTCAAATGTCGCAACCGAACAGATTCTTGCGGAAATGGTAGCTACCCTTGTAACTGAGCGGACCGGCACCACCGTGAAGATCCTGCCGTTCAAGGATGCGAAAGAGCTTTATGCTGCGGTTAAGAAAGGGGAAGTGGGGCTCATAATTGAAAATCATGACCGCGCCTTTGACGTTCTCGGTAAACCACGTGACAATAATCCCACTACTGCCCATGAAACCTTAAAACGCGAATACCAGAAGAATCTGAACATGGTCTGGCTGCAAACATTTGGTCGTGACCTTCCCTATGCTCCTGTAGTCTCTTTAGATACCTTGAATTCTCTGCCGGCTCTCCCCAAACTGCTCAACAAGCTTTCGGGAATATTAACTGATGAGGCATATGGCAAGCTACTCAAGTCCACGAAGTCTGATGACAAGCCAAAGAAGGTCGCTCGCGATTTTCTCAAGGCCAAACGGCTTATCTAAGGAGTGGCGGTCCCTATTTCACCTATGTATGAGCGCCTCTGGAACTCCCTGACTTCAACCTGGTTTGCGCTGATCCTCTTCGGGATTCTCGGCGTTTTTTCCCTGCTAGGGACTCTGCCAGGATTTGATGTCATTTACCATCAGCCTTTTTTCAGAATTTTGCTTGGGCTTCTTGGCTTCTGTACTCTAGCCTGCACGCTCCGCAAGCGAAAGAGCGTTGCATGGCATGTCTTTGTCATCCATTCCGGGGTGATCCTTACCCTTGCCGGTGGCATGTTTAGTTGGTTGGGCTTTGTAGCGACGGTCAACGCCTATGAAGGTGAAGTTGTCGAAAGATTTTTCCGCTGGGACGTAGAAAGTGAACAACCTCTCGGCTTTACCATGACGGTTACCCGAATTAATTCGGAATATTATCCTGTGCCGGTGAAAGTCGGAGTGCTTCGCGGTGCTGAAAAGAAGGACCTCTTCATCCTGAAAACCGGTGAATCCTTCAATTTAGACCAGTACAGGGTTCTTGTTGACAGTTACGACCCTGCTGCCAGTAAACTCCTGTTAACTGTCTACAGTCAGGGTCAGGCCATTGGTACTGCAGATACTGAGGATAAGGCCTCACTTCCGGAGAATTTCCCCTTTAGCTTCAAGCTGGTTGCCTTTCAAAACCCGATACTCAAACGTATGTGGGTTGACCTTCGTCTTGCCGCGAACGGGCAGACTCTGCTCGAAGGGACAAGCGAAGTCAATAACCCGCTCCAATGGAACGGGCTTTCCTTTTTTCATACCCAGATTTCTACTGATCCTGACGGTCGACGCTATGCAGGTATCCAGATTGTAAAGGATCCTGGCCGACCGCTTGTCTTTGCCGGGTTGATCATTACTTCACTGGGGGGGATCCTTGCTTTCTCCAGGAGGGTGGCAAAGAACTGAGGACTTTGATCTGCGCAGCTTTGACCAAGGAGATTTCGATTGCTAAGAAGGAGAATGGTGTCATGCCATTTCTATTTTTATTATGAAGCGAGCTGAGGAGTGCGAGCTTCATGGAGTACCAGCCAAGACAGCGAACAAAGCGCTTCTTGCCATGGTCCTGTTTTCTCTATCGCTTATCATATGGCATGTATGGGTGTATGGGCCGAGTGGCCATCTTGCAAAATCCGAAGCTGTAACTAGATCCTTCCCGTTTCTGTTAGGTAGCGAGCTTTGGGATCTGTTGTTTAATGAACGCGGCATTATTGCCGAACTCAGGGAAGTGTTCCCTTATTTCATTGTAGGTGTGCTCCTGGCAGGTTATCTGCGCACCTACAAGATAGCAGTCAGGCTACAGTCATTGCTAAGACGATATGGCATCCTCAGTGTCGTATTGGCGTCCTTCGTGGGCATCATTACGCCGTTGTGTGCATGCGGTACATTGACTACCGCTATCAGTCTGTTGTTTGCCGGTCTACCCCTTGCCCCGATCATGGCTCTTCTTGTGACGTCCCCATTGCTGAGCCCATCAACCTATCTCCTTACTTTGAATGATCTTGGAGCTGAATGGACGGTCATCAGGACCATAGCCGCTTTATCCATGGGCATTTTCGCGGGCTTGATTACTCATTTTCTACGGAATGTAGGTTTTCAAACAAATGATATCTTCATCGAAGGAGCCATTGTCAGGGGAGATTTCCACGATGAAGATTACCCTGATGAGCGCCTGAGGTGCAATTGTAAAGAGAAGTTTGGCAACCGGGTGGCTGTCAGAACGGACAACAAGTTTTTTATCTTTCTGGCAAAGTCATCGGAAATGCTCTGGTTGGTCGGGAAATATATTCTTGTAGGGGTTATAATAGGGATAATTGTCGAGAGGTACATTCCCTATGAATGGATCTACCGGTTTTTCGGGCAAAAAAGTCCTCTGAATATCGTATGGATAACCCTGGGTTCCGTCCCCATGTTCGTACATCAGGTCAGTGCTTCGAGCATAATCGCTCATGTCAAGAGTTCGCTCAATTGCACGCTCGATGGAGGAGCAGCTCTGGCATTTATGGTTGGTGGCCCCGTTACTGCAGTGCCTACAATGGTGCTCTTCTGGTCGGTTTTCAAGAAGAGAGTGTTTTTTCTTTACATGGGTGTCTGTCTTTTGGGAACGATCCTGATCGCCTTTGCATTTCAGGTTCTTGTCTTCGTGCCGGGAGTTGATACCGGAAATGAGCTTTTTAGGGGCGTAGGATCCATTTCAGGGGGTGGGTCTACCGTTATCCATAAACAGAATCAGCATGTTCGAATCGTTATGGATCCAGGAGGCAGAGGGATAATTGCAACGTACGCCAATGACCTTGAGAGCCATGGAGGAGTAGTATTTGATTCCGGATACGAGCGTTTTCTGAGCAGATCGGCAGATCGATATGACAACATGAAATACATCGGCAACATTGCTAAATGGATAGAGCAGAACAATAAAACATCGGTAAAACAGAATATACTCATATGCAATGCTTCCACTGATAACGCCCGTAATGCAGGGTTGCTTAACAAGAGGGTCGAGAGTGATCTGTCAGCAAAGGGGTTTAAGGTCAGGATAATCGGCAGGAAAGAGGTGCCGGAACTTACCGGACGGATTCTTGCTGATTATTCGCAGCTCTGGCTGTTTTATGACGAGACTTCAGTAAAAATACCAATGTCGGACGGTGAATTGAATGCCATCGCCAAGTTTACCGACGAAGGGAAGGGGATGCTGATTGTGGCGGGAGCCTTCCCGCACGATGTTGGGGAAATAACGGAAGCAAACAGGCTTGCTTCGCGCTATGGAGTCACATTTTCGGGGTTTGTAGATAATAAAAAAGAGCTTCCTGTGGCAATTGCCTCAAATCTTTTCAACAATGCTTCGGAGATTCTCGGAAGACTCTTAAAAATAGTCCATAAGGCTTGACGTAATTTATCACAAAAAATGAGGGGGTCGTATGAAGGCGCAGATACTTGATGTTCAGAAGCTTAAGAAATTCAGTGATGAGAAGCGAAGCCAGGAAACAATATGGACTGACGATAACGCAAGAATCAGTCTGATCTGCATGAAGCAGGGCCAGGAGATCATAACCCATACCCATCACGGCAATCATATTTGGATGGTTATGGAGGGGCAAGGAGAGTTTCTCTCCGGCAAGCAATCTCAGGTCATTGAGGTAGGGCAGATTGTAATAGTTCCTGCCTTTGAAGATCACGGGATACGTAATCCCTCGCAGGAGAATCTTGTGATTGCCTCAATAACTGCAAAAGGCGATTAATGTTTTATTGAAGGCTGTGCTTGAAGGGATCGGCAGATGAAAAGGATTCAGCGTAACCCCGATATTCTCTGGCGTGAAGAGGACGATGTTCGCGATGAGGCGATCTCAGCTCTGGAGCGGGGAGAGGATGTGGCAGAGGTTGGCACCTCTCTGCTCTTTGCAGGTGGGCAGATGGTTGTGCTCAATATGCTAGGGACTGAGGTTTGGAAGAGGTGCGACGGCAAGAGCTTTGACGACCTCGTTTCAGAGATATTGGTTGAGTTTGAAGTTGAGGAGGAGCTGCTCCGAGCTGATGTGACGGCATTCCTGGCTGAGTTGGAAGGTAAAGGGTTTATTTCATATGCATGATTGGATAGTAAAAGCACCTCTAACGATTAACTGGGCGCTGAACAATAGCTGCAATTTTCTATGCCGTCATTGTTACAGTCGTGATGATACTCATCAGGAACTGGACTCTGCAACCTTGTGCGATGCTATGGCGAAGGCAGCTAAAATTGGCGTGCTTGCAGTGAACTTTGGGGGTGGAGAACCACTGTTGCGGCCTGAACTGATGGATATTGCCGCCTCTGCTTCAAAAAGCGGACTCCAGGTCTCAATGAACAGCAATGGCTACCTGATCGACCATAAAACTGCAACAGCTCTCAAGAAGGCAGGCTTTGCCAAGATTGGTATCAGCATAGACAGCCATCTGCCCGGGGTTCACGACCAGTTCCGTGGAGTTCATGGCAGCCACGAACGTGCGTGTAAGGCGCTGTCCTATCTTGCAGAAGCAGGTATCCGTACCTCCATATCCACTGTGATCTGCCGGATCAATCATCATGAAATCGATTCCCTGATCTCCTTTGCCTGCTCACATGGTGCCCAACAGCTCAACTTTCATAATTTCAAATGCTCCGGGCTGGGTATGGCTCACCGGGACGAACTTGATTTAACTCCTGCAGAGTGGCGAGTGTTCTACCGGAAGGCGCTGGCTGCCAAGGACCGCGTAGCTGACCTTGACATCTCCTTTGACGACCCTATAATCGCTTCACTGGGGCTAAAGGGAGGTGCTGGGTCATTGGTGAAGGGGAGTGTCTGCGGCAAGTTGTCGCTTAATATCAAGAGCAATGGAGACATCACTCCATGCGGTTTCATCCCCATAGTTATCGGCAACATAGTCAATGACGACCTGGGGAGGCTCTGGCGAGATTCAGCAGTCTTGAAAAAACTCCGCCACAAGGAACCGACAGGTAAATGCGTTTCATGCACCTCCTACGATGAGTGTCTCGGCGGATGCAGTGCACGTGCTCTGGCTGTGACCGGAGACTTCAATAACCCCGACCCCCACTGCTGGGAAGAGTGACCTAGTGGAGCTACGTTCCCCAATAAGGCTCTACTGGGATCTTACCCCTCTTCCCGTAAATCCTCCGGACTATGGCCGTCTCTGCACCGAAATTGCTTCAAGCCGTGCGCTGACGCTCCATATAACGGATCTTGGTCTTTCCTTGAGTGCCGCTACTCTGGATGTTGTCCAGTTTCTTGCTGCATCGCCCATCGCCTTATCCCTTACGGTCACTCACACAGCAATTTGTAAAGCTTTCCCACAACTTGTTGGTGTTGTGAAGAGGCTCTTTGTCGACGTCCCTGCTTACAAAGTGCTGAGCGGTCTTTCGGGGGTCTGCTTTTCGGGGGTCTCATACCGTGTGACACAGGCAAATCATGTTGATCTTCCCGTGGTTGTGGAGTGGTGCCTTGAACGCGGATTGTCGGAACTGGTGCTGCCTATGGAACGCCTGATGACGGGAGAAAAACCGCTCTGCCTTAGCTGCGTGGAGCGGGAAAAGCTTGCAAAAAGGCTGGCACAGATCTCATTTCCCGGGAAACTGAATGTTACGGTCAACGATCCCTTCCTATGGCGGGTGGTTCATCCCGGGATACCTTTTCCCGACGGTGTATGTCAGGCGGCAAACACCATGCTCGCAATTGATCCTTCAGGCGATGTATACCCCTGTCCTGCCTTCCCGTTAAAGCTCGGAAGTCTCGCCACGTCATCCTATAGCGAGATTCTTGCCTCTACGGTGAAGCGGGGCGCCAGACAACAAATTCTTCTTCTTCCGTCTGCCTGTTCTGACTGTCGGCTTCAGTCAGAGTGTCGAGGTGGCTGTCACGGCAGGGGTTATGCCGTGCAGCGGGAGTGGGGTCATGCAGATCCGGGATGCGGTTTAGGCGTATCGGTTGTTTAGCCTGTAGCCTTAGAGGCTCTCCCGAAGCAGGCGGTTTCACGAATCCCACTCCACAAAAAAACTTTACAAACATGAAGGAGTTATACTATAGTTCGACGTTACGAAGAGATGTCCGAGCGGTTGAAGGAGCACGCCTGGAAAGCGTGTGTACGTTAATAGCGTACCGAGGGTTCGAATCCCTCTCTCTTCGCCATTT
>JAYSLX010000045.1:0-60021 GCA_043725245.1 Geobacteraceae bacterium
TCATGCCGCCATGGAGATGATCGGGCGCGAGGGGATGGGGGTTATCCTCTACATGCGCCAGGAGGGGCGCGGCATCGGCCTGATCAACAAGCTCAAGGCCTACGCCCTCCAGGACGAGGGGAAAGATACGGTGGAGGCAAATTTGGCTCTCGGTTTCAAGGCTGATCTGAGAGACTACGGAATCGGGGCACAGATCCTGGTCAACCTCGGGGTCAAGAAGATTCGTCTTATTACAAACAACCCTAAGAAAATAGTTGGCCTGGAAGGATACGGGATCAATATCGTCGAAAGGGTGCCCATTCAGGTGGAACCGACAAAGAGCAATATAGGTTATCTCAAGACGAAGCGGGATAAAATGGGACATCTGATTGAAAATGTTTAAAATCTGCCGGGTTGCATGCCTGTTTCAGTAAAGGAGGGGATATGCCAAAGTTCATTGAAGGTAATCTGGACGCAAAGGGGCTGAAGTTCGGCATCGTGGTCGGGCGCTTCAACAGCTTCATTGCAGAGCGGCTGTTGGAAGGGGCGTTGGATGCCCTTATCCGCCATGGTGCGGATGACAACCATATTGCCGTGGCCCGTGTGCCCGGTGCATTCGAGATTCCGCTGGCGGCCAAGGTCATGGCTGAGTCCGGCACCTATGATGCCCTGATATGTCTGGGGGCAGTTATCCGTGGCTCTACTCCGCATTTTGACTATGTTGCTGCCGAAGTCTCAAAGGGGGTTGCCCAGGTTTCACTCCAGGCCGGAGTTCCCATTGCCTTTGGGGTGCTTACTACCGACACCATAGAGCAGGCTGTGGAGCGCGCAGGTACCAAGGCCGGCAACAAGGGGTTCGATGCAGCCATGACAGCCATAGAATCGGTCAATCTGCTTAAGGGGCTCAAGTAGTGGGAGCGCGTCGAGAAGGGCGTGAGCTCGCACTACAGGCTCTTTATGCCCTTGATGTAAACCCTGTGGATGTACAGACAGGGCTGCGGCTCTTTTGGGCGGAACAGCGTGCTCCAAAGGGGATAAGAGAGTTTACCGACGAACTGGTGGCCGGAGTAGCGGCAAACCGCGTCGAACTCGACCGGCTTATTAAGGAAAAATCCCGGAACTGGTCGCTGCCACGAATGGCCAAGGTAGACCTGAATATCCTCCGTCTGGCGACTTTCGAGCTTATCCATAGGCAGGAGGTCCCCAAGAACGTTACCATCAACGAAGCTATTGAGATCGCCAAGAAGTTTGGCAGCGAGGATTCGCCTGCCTTTGTCAACGGAATCCTCGACGAAATTGCAGCTACTCTTCCCGAGAAGGCGAGCAACTGAACAACATCCCGTCTGACCTCAGATACACGAAAATGGTCGCAGATGAAATTTTGATCGTCGTGCATCCGGGTTCATCTGTGGTTTCAGAATGAATCTGTATTTTATCGCTCTATGCAAGAGGAATATATGAATGAGATCAAAATCGGCCTGGTCGGTTTCGGAACCGTAGGTGCCGGCGTTGCAAAACTGCTTCAGAAAAATGCAAAACTTATCGAAGAGAAGACCGGGGAAAAACTGGTACTTAAGAAGATTGCAGACCTGGACACCACCACTGACCGGGGGATCGCGCTGCCGGACGGGATACTGACAAACAATGTCAACGAGGTGCTCTGCGATCCCGAGATCGCCATTGTCATAGAGCTGATAGGCGGCTACGAACCCGCAAAGACCTTTGTACTGCGAGCAATTGAGCATGGGAAGCATGTAGTCACCGCCAATAAGGCCCTGCTGGCGCTGCATGGCGAGGAGATTTATGCTGCAGCTGCCAGGCGCGGGGTTGAGGTGCTTTATGAGGCTGCAGTCGGGGGGGGGATTCCGGTGTTATCCTCCATAAAGGGGAATCTGGCTGCCAACAACTTCGGCACGGTGCTCGGGATACTCAACGGTACCTGCAACTACATTCTGACCAGGATGACTCAGGAGGGGGCCGATTTCGGCGCAGTCCTGAAGACCGCACAGGAACTGGGCTACGCCGAAGCCGACCCGACCTTCGATATCGAGGGGATCGACACCGCCCACAAGATCAGTCTGCTCGCATCGCTCTGCTTTGGTACGCGGGTGAACTTCAAGGATATCTACACAGAGGGGATAAGCGCAGTTTCTGCACTCGACATAAATTTTGCAAGGGACTTCGGCTACAAGATAAAACTGCTGGCAATAGGCAAGCGTGACAACGGGCAGGTGGAAATCCGCGTTCACCCGACCATGATCCCAGTTGGGCACCCGATTGCAGATGTGGATGGTGTCTTCAACTCAATCCGTCTGACCGGAGACTTCGTAGGTCCGGTGATGTTCATCGGCCGCGGGGCCGGCATGGACCCAACTGCAAGTGCCGTTGTAGGGGATGTAATCGAGGTTTCTCGCTCCATACTTGCCGGTGCTGCCCGCAGGACCGCACCTCTCGGCTATCTGGACGAGAATGTCAGTACTCTGCCGGTGAAACCTATCGGAGATATCATCAGCAAGTACTATATACGCTTCAGTGTGGCGGACAAACCGGGCGTGCTTGCGAGGATTGCCGGCGAACTCGGGAAGAACTCCATCAGCATAGAGTCGATGATCCAGAGTGCCAGGAGCGCCCAGGAGTCAGTTCCCATTGTCATCATGACCCATGAAGCACGGGAGCAGGACGTGCGAAACGCACTGGCCGCCATAGACGGGTTCAGTGATTTTATCCGTGAGAAGAGTAATCTGATCAGGATAGAGGATAATCTGGAGTAGATATCGGTGGGTCGTCAAATGTTGATTAATAAGGCAAGGCCCCCTACTCCAGGGGGCCTTGTGTCGTTTGATATCACAGTTCCCACATTTCAACCACTGATGGAAATATAGTCCTTTAGCTCGCTTTTTCGCAAAAGTTGTATCCCCTGCCCCGTAATCTCGAGGAATTCGACCCCGATGCCAGGGGGGAGCTCCCTCCTTCCGTTCGAACTCCCCTTGTTTACCCACGCGACCCTCCCCCGAGCCTCTGTTGGAGCATCGCTCCCCGGGAGGACAAATGAAAGTCGCAACTCCTTTCCCCGTGAGAGAGAAAACCCGGTTGCCACATAAATGCCGGCCATGCTGATATCTTCGCTCATCCCAACATGAACAACTCCGTTACAGGTCAGACTTACCTCTACACGACAGGTCACACGTGAACCGCGGCGGTCGAAGGAGGGGAGGTGTTTTTTAATTGTGTTCAGGAATAACTTGCCGTCGATCGGCTTGGCAAGATAGTCATCGCATCCTGCACGGGAGTACTCCTCAATATCTGCCGGTTTTGCGGCATTGCTGACGATGATTACCGGGATATGCTTCAGAAGTGGGTCGGATTTAATGGTTGAGCAGCAGGCAATACCATCCATTTTAGGCATATATTTGTCCAGTATGATCAGATCAGGACGTTCCCGGTAGGCAACTTCGAGGGCCTCAGTACCGTTTAAGGCGGTTAAAATATGCACACTTGAAGAAGAGAGGAAACCCTTCTGAATCTCAAGGAGCATTTTTACATCGTCAACGAGAAGGATCTTATACATAGCTTCGGATTCCGTTAATCAAGCGTAGTCAAATACGTAACAACAATTACAGTCTATTGAAATTTTATATATTATAAGCCATGGTTAATACATGTCAATCCAAGTGCGGAAGGCATACCGCCTGAATAAATAGCCTGAATAAATAGCGATTCAGTTGGCCACGGAGAAGTTAGTGCCCAGTGTGGGGTTATCTGGATTGTCGAGAATAGCCTCAGCCGCGGGGGGAGTTGCGATGGGCTTCAGACATTCGGTGAAATAAAAGAGGCTGTATTTCTGATTTAAATTAAATTCAAAAGGTTAAGTAAGAACAAGAGGGGGTCAGTGACTTTCAGAGCGATTAATTGATTCTCGGGTTAATGATTTCCTTAAGATTTGTAGCGTATCTCCAATACCCCGTTCGCTCATAAAATTCGGCGGCCTTTTCGATTGTCCTGAAATCGCCGAATCCAGCCAGAAGCGAAGGGTTCTTTGTTACTTCCACCCTTGCCAAGTCATAATGCACCATGGCAGACTTCTCATCGCCCTTGAGGAGATAGGTTTCGGCTATGTAAAAGTCAACGGGGAACGCACCGTAGTAATTCCTGAAAATGGCAAAGTATTTTAAAGCGTCATCAAGGTTTCCGGATTTTCTCAGTGCCATGGCAAGCCTGAATTGACCTTGATCCATCTCAGGGCTGAGGTCATAACCACGCACAAAAAATCTCTCTGCAATATCGATTCCACGTTCATCCAGTATCTTGATCCCGAGTTGCGGCAATCCTGAACAGTATTTTTTATCGAGGATGCAGGCCTTTTCGGCGAACAGGAATGCTTTGTCTATGTTGCCAAGCCCATGGTGGGCCCGGGCCGCATAGATGAAGACCAATGGATCATTCTCCTCCTGGGTAAGATAGGGAGATAGACACTTTACTACATCGTCATATCTCTTCATCACAAGGAGGAGGTCAACCTTTTGCAGAAATGCATATCTGCCCGGCAGTTCAGGCTGTGAGTTCAGGGCGGGTATTCTGATGGTATCGATAACCAGATCACCTACCCATCGGTAACTGACGTCTAGGAAACCACCGTTCACAGAGTATGCAATAACCGTATCCCGGATCGCGTAACTCTTCGCAGACAAGGCATAGAAGGTTTGTTTAAGGCCAGTGGTGATCTTGTACTCGTAACTTCCGATCATGTTTGAAAAATAATCCACATCTATACTGAGAATGATCGGCTCGTTCAAATCCGGCAGCGACCGGATATCACATATGACAAGCGGTATCCCGTCATATTTGCCGATGAAACAGCCGTTTTGCAGCTTGAAAGACCGGATATCTTCATCTTTGAAACCGTACATCTTCAGCAGAGTTGCCAACTGATTGCCGGAATCTGAAAAAATACCATAGGTGGCAGGAACCACCCAGTACACCTTGCTGAAGATCCCGAGTTTTGCCGCCGCATGGATGAAATTATCGTTTGCTACCGGAGTGTCCCCTTTCTCTAATGACTGTGCTGCGGCCCCTTTCTTGCCCTGATATGCAGCCTTCAATCTCTCTATCTGCTCAGCGGGGATGTGCCTCATGTCGTCATGTGCATCTATATTTACAAGCACGGCATTTTTGAGCCCAAGGTTGACCCAGTGTTCCAGTGCGTCCTTATGGTCTTCAAGAACTTTGAAATTTTGAAGCATGTCGGTACCGAGCACAGGATATCGCCGCCCGTCTGATATTTTTATCGATATAAACACCAGCAAGCAGAGGGAAAACAAAAGAGTTATCACCCCGATCTTAGCGCCTTTATTCATGTCACAGCGACCCAAATGGCCTTAGTGATCCCCATATTTCCCCCATGGGATTAAACTTTAAATGACTAATTGTTAATTTATAAACATTAGATTTTATAAATGCAAGTGGAAAGCGGCAGGATGTTCAGGGGGGCTGCTTGGTCTGTGGATGTTCGGAAGGAGCGGATCGTGTCAGGGGAGCAGGACGCCTGTTTCTCCCTGGCGTGGAATCAACTGGGTGAAGTAGTGAATGGAGGTGAAGCTGTCCGAAGGCTTTGGTGCCACGGTGGAACTGAAGCGGCTTACATAGACCAGGTAACGGATGCCGTAGTCACGTGCCGTGCCGAGGTTCGTCTCGCTGTCCTCGCCCAGCATGGTTCGTTCGGGGTCAAAGGGGACCTTATCCTGAAGTTTTCCCCAGAAGGCTCCTTCTTCCTTGGGAAGTCCAAGGTCGTGGGCCGAGACAATGCCGCTGAAATAAGGCCCGATCCTGGTCTTTCGCATCTTGAGATCAAGGGTCTTGCCGTGTGCATTGGTAACCAGCCACGCCTGTTTGTTGTGTTGGCTGAGAAAGGTGAGGAATTCCACAACCCCCGGATGTACGGCGATAAGGTGGTCAACTTCTACCTTAAGCATTGGGATGTCGAGGCCGAGTTGGTCGGACCAGTAGTCGAGATCGGTCCAGTTGAGGGTTTTCTCCTGAGACCGGAACATTGCGTAGAGCTGTGTCTTTGCCTCTTCCAGTGGGACACGGTGCTTTTTACTCCAGGTTTGTGGTACATGCTCCAGCCAGAAGTGGTCGTCGAAGTGCCGATCCAGAAGTGTGCCGTCCATGTCCAGCAGTACGGTGTCGATAATGCTCCAATCAATGGTCATACGAGCCTCGTCTTATAAACTTGTTTGAGAACAATTGGCATCTTAGCACAATTATAATGCTTTTTTCTGTTTTTGGTTGACGTTGCCTCTGAGCCCGGCATAATATTCACGGGTTTCAGGATATAGAAAGAGATGTGTATGATAAGAGCGATTGCGGCATTCATGATGCTTTGGAGCTACCTCCTGACGGCGATCCCCGCCTGGTGCGAGGATGGCAAGGGTGACTCCGGGGAGGGAACGGTATTTACCCTCTGGCCGCTTATCGACTACCGCGAGAGCCCAAAAGAAGGGTTCAGTAATCTGGGGATTCTTGGGCCTCTTATCAAGATCCAGAAACAGAGGGATGAGCATATACTCGCTTTCCGCCCGCTGTTTTTCAGGACCTCGCACGAAACCCAGCAGACTGCGGTCACCGACTACCTTTATCCACTTGCCTCCAAAGAGGTGACGCCCGAAGTCTCTCGCTTTCAGGTTCTTCAACTCCTGCAGATAAACAGCTTTCGCAAAGACGAGCCTGAAAACCAGGAACAGGATTCCATGTTCTTCCCCTTTTACATCAACGGCACGTCAAAGAAATATGGAGCATATACCTCGCTTTTTCCGCTTTATGGAAATATTTATGAACGGTTCTGGCGCGATAAATATCATTTTATCCTGTTTCCGCTTTACGGCAGCACGGTGAATAAGGGGACAACCTCTCGCAACTATCTTTTCCCAATCTTCAATACCATCGAAGGGGAGCGGGAATCAGGTTTCCATCTCTGGCCGCTCTACGGACAGTCATCTAAAGAAGGGGTCTACCGCAAACGTTTCGTCCTGTGGCCCTTTTATCTGACTAGTCAGACAGGGCTCGACACTACCAATCCCGCGGAAAAGCTCTTTCTGTTCCCCTTTTATGCGGCAACCGATTCTCCCGATAAAACAGCCCGCAGTTATCTCTGGCCTTTCATCGGCTACAGCGAGGATCGTTCTCGTAAGGAGACGGAGCGGGATTACGTCTGGCCCTTATGCTGGACTGTCCGTGGTGAAGAGCGCCGGGTGGACAGCTTTCTCCCTTTTTATTTCAACGAGGAGAAGAAGGAGAGCAAAAGGAGTTGGTACCTCTGGCCGCTCTTCCGGCGTGACTCACTCACGTCCGATGACTTTGTGCGGGAGCGGGAACGATTATTTTATTTCTTCTACATTGACAGTCGTGAACGATGGCCCAAGGATGGCACCGAAAGACGCAGAACTACCTTCTGGCCATTGTTTGTCTACAGCCGAGATACACGAGGCGTTAAGACTTTTTCCTTTCCTGCTCCTGTAGAACCGATCTTGGATCGGGATGGGATCGAACATGCCTGGGCACCACTCTGGCGGATCTACCAGCAGAGGTGGACAGACAACGGTGATTCAATGGCTTCATTTCTCTGGAACCTCTACTGGCACGAAACTCGTGGCAATTCCCTCGCCTATGAGCTATATCCTTTGCTTGGTTATCGGGGTGAACCCGGGCTGACCGACATGAGCATCCTGAAAGGGATGGTCCGTTACAGGAGTGATGGCAACAGGAAGAAGCTGAATCTCCTCTGGCTCCCGTTCGGTTTCGCTTGGGAAAGTCTGTCAACCGAAAAGAATGATACCAGGGCCGCAGTCGGTGGAGGTGGATTGTGAACAAACTCTTGGATGCCCTTGGTCGGCGGCTCATCTACTTTCAGGAGATCCTTGGCGAAACCCTGATTTTGCTCTGGCAGACGATATATTATTTTCGGGAGGCACCCAGGAATTTTCAGAGCATCATGGTGCAGATATCCAATATCGGCTACGAGACCCTTCCTGTGGCAGCTGTCATGGCTTTTTTCGTCGGGATGGTGCTGGCGCTGAATACCGGAGTGGAACTTAACAAGTATGGTGGCCAAGCCATCATCGGCGCCATAGTCGGTCACTCCATGGTCCGGGAACTTGGGCCGGTCATGACCAGCTTTCTTGTTGCAGGTCGGGCAGGTTCTGCAATGGCGGCAGAGATAGGGGTAATGAAGGTCTATGAGGAGATAGATGCTTTAAGGACCCTGGATATTAACCCGGTACGATATTTGGCTATGCCGCGGATGATCGCCTGCCTGCTGTCTGTCCCTGCGTTGACCATCTTCGTTGACTTCATCGGGATAATTGGGGGGGCGGTTATCAGCAATCTCCATCCGAAGATTTTTGTTTCCTACGCGACTTACTACGACAGCATCACAGCGGCGCTCACGTTTCGCGAGATCTTCAACGGCCTGACAAAATCGCTGGTTTTCGGCGGAATCATTGCGCTGGTCTGCTGTTACGTCGGCTTCAAAACCTCCGGCGGTGCGCGGGGCATCGGTCGATCCACTACCCGCTCGGTGGTGCTGTCATTCATGATGGTCCTTGTTGCAGATTACATTCTGACTCGCATCCTGATGTAAGGAAAAAGAAGGAGGCCGAACCAAATGGCAATGACAGTTGAAAGAAAGGTCGGGCTGTTCTTCGTTATATCCATTGTAGTTCTCGGTGTGATGCTCGAGACTGGTGAACGGTGGAACCCTTTCAAGAAGAAGGTTCCCTACAAGACTTTCCTTGGGAGCGTTACCGGCCTTAAGGTGGGTGATCCGGTGAAACTTGTCGGTGTTGATGTGGGAAAAATCAAGCAGGTGAGCGTTCTCAGTGACAAGGTACAGATCGATTTTGAGGTTGAGCCCGGAACGCTTATAAAGAAAGATACTGTGGCCGGTCTCAGACTTACCAATCTGCTTGGGGGGCAGTTCCTGGGGTTGTCGCTCGGTTCACCCACCGCACCGATTCTTGAGCCGGGGAGTACGGTGACCGGCAAGGATGTGGCAAATATCGACATTATCGTTGACGACGTCAGTGCGCTGACCAAGGATGCCAAGGTATTGATCAATGAGCTGAACCGCAACCAGAATGAGGTTATGCACAAGATAACCGCCATTCTGGACGATAATCGGGGAAACCTGCGCAGCTCAATATCCAATCTGAACAGCATCACGGAGAAAATCGACAGGGGTGACGGCTCCCTGGCCATGCTACTTAACGACAAGGTTCTCTACCATAACGCAAACGAGGCAATAGTCAGCATAAAGAGCGTTACCGGCAAGATCGACAAAGGTGAAGGTACTATTGGCAAGCTTGTGAACGACGACTCCCTCTATGTTGAGGCGAAGAGTGCGATTACAGGGCTCAAGGACGGGGTGAACGAGATGACGGCCGGCTTCAAGGATATCAAGGAGATCGCCGGCAAGATCAACCGTGGTGATGGTACCATCGGTAAGCTCGTCAACGAAGATCTTCTGTACGCTGACCTGCGTGACACCTCCAAGAACCTTAAGGAGATTACCCAGAAGATCAATGATGGGCAGGGGACCCTCGGCAAGCTGGTGAACGAAGACAAGCTCTACCGTGACACTACCGCTACCATGAAGAAGGTGGAGAAGGCTGCCGAGGGGCTTGGGGACAGCGGTCCGATCTCTGTGCTGGGAAGTATCGTCGGTACTTTATTTTAATCTAAATAAAGCAGTTGGAATGCAGAGAAGCAGAGACCCAAAGGGAAAACCGCAGTTTGCGTTGGTTTTTTTTGCGTCTTTGCGTCTCTGTGTTAAAAAATTTCCGGTTGTAGGTCCGTAGCAATAACGTTGATGTTTGAAAGTAGTGGCGCTTAAGCGCCATTTCAGTTTGGAGTGGATGATGGAAGATGTTTTAAAAATCGCTGTCGGCACCTTCACCATGAGGCCTTACGTTTTCGCTTTCTTTGCCGCGTATCTCTTTGTCGCAGTTCCGCACCTGGGATGGAAAAAGATAGGGCTGTTCACCATCGCAGGCTACCTTATCGCCTTTGTCTCGGAGTATGCCTCCATCAACACTGGTTTTCCCTATGGCTGGTACTACTACCTCGATGCCACAAGGGATCGCGAACTATGGATTGCCGGGGTGCCATTCTTTGACTCCCTCTCCTATATCTTTCTTGCCTACTGCAGCTACACGACGGCCCTGTTTATCGTATCTCCCCTCAGAGGCTGGCGCTGGAACCTGGTGACCCTTGAGACCCGCGCCATACGTTGTTCTTTCGCAGTCCTCTTCCTCGGCTCTCTGCTACAGGTCTTCCTCGACATCATCATCGACCCGGTGGCACTGCAAGGGAGTCGCTGGTTTCTTGGGCAGATCTACGGCTACCGTGAGGCCGGGGTACACTTTGGCGTGCCTCTTTCCAACTACCTCGGCTGGTGGCTGGTCGGCTTCCTCATGATCCTGGTGCTGCAGCTCATCGACCGGGTTGTGGGCCGGCAGGTTGAGCGGCCTGCCGGGGTCTACGGGATGTCGTTCCGGGCAGTCCTTGGCCCGCTACTCTATCTCTCGGTGATTATCTTCAACCTCACCATGACGCTGCTCATCGGGGAGCGTTTCATGGCGCTCACCGGGATATTGACATACATCCTGCCAGTTGCCATAGTTGCGACCCTCGTCATCCGCCGCACCAACCGCTACAGCAAGGAAGAGCTGGCTGAACACCTGCGGGATTTTCCAGCTTCTGTTGTGGGTGGCAGGAAGGGCTAGAGAGGAAGTGCAGGGAGGATGCGGCTGACTGCCTCGGATAGGCATCTGCCTGCATGCCTGGAGTTACGGGAGAGCCGCACGAGTTGCGGGATGATCCACGGCTTACGAACCACAGAGAGAAGGACCCTCCAGATCTGCAGATTCAGTTCCCTGTTGCAGAACTCGTCCAGGCTGAAGCCCAACTCCTCACCGGCGCCGTCGCTTATGGCGCGGATTGCAATCAGAGGTATTCCTTCCTTGTTGGCAACTTGAGCTACGGCTGAGGTCTCCATTTCAACTACCGCCTGTTGTATGTCTGCTGGCATCAGTCGGACAAGTTCCTTTTTGCTGGATATTCGAGATGTCGTGATAAATGCCGCATGGTGGGCAATCGAGGGATCTCCTTTCCTGAGAAGTTCAGAGCAGAGAGTGTTTGTCTTCTGGTCGAGTCCCTGCTGTTCGCTGAAGAGTCGTTCGTGTAGGAAGAGGAGTCGGCTGGCCAGGACGATATCTCCAACCTTCAGTTCCGGAGAGAGGGCTCCGGCAAAACCGAAGTTGATTATTATTTCCGGCCGGGCTGTGTCGATGAGCAGACGGGTGGCAGCAGTGGCATGTGTCGGACCCATGCCCGATTGCACAAGACATACGGCATGCTTACCTGCAGTGAACCGATAGACGGTTTGTTTGCCGATGCTCTCCTGCTGATAACGCCCCACAATTCGGAGGAGAGGACGGATCTCCTCCTGCATGGCCGCTACCAGACCGATATCGCTTTGCATTATAGATTATCCCCCAAGTTGTTGCCTACTCTAGCAGACCTCTCTGAAGACGGCAATCTTTCGGACAATTTTCATCTGCTGTTCGTCAAGAGAGTCCCTCAAGTATCTCTTCCCAGCTGACGATATATCATTTATCCCCGGAGGTGTTAATGACCCTGCGACTGAAGGCGATTCTGTGCATAGTGACGGTATTTTCAGCTCTTCTTTGCGGTCTTTATCTTGGTTGCGGCACATGGTTCGGCAAGAGCTATGCAAAACTCGAACAACGTGAACTCCAGGAGAGTTTCCGACGGGTTCAGGATCTGCTGGCAGGCGATCTGGAGATGCTCGGGAGCCAGGTGGGGGATTGGGCCAGCTGGGACGACGCATACAATTTTGTTGAGACGGGTAATCCCCAATTTGTCGTCCATAACATTTCCTCAAGCAACTTCAAGGAGCTGAAGGTTCATCTGATTCTATTTGTCAACAGTGCCGGCCGTACGGTCTATGAAGGATGGTGTGACCCAAAAAGCGGCGAAATATCGGGCAGCAAGGTAAGCATTCAAAGTCATATCGGCCCTGAAAGCAAGCTCCTCAATCAAACCTTTCCCTCAAGCAGCGTCACTGGCATACTTAACCTTGCGGAAGGGCCGCTTCTTGTGGCGGCACGTCCGATTCTTCCAACCAGCCACAGTGGGGCGATTCGGGGTACCCTAATCATGGGGCGGTTTCTTGATGAGGTCGAAATTGCCAGGCTTTCTAAGGAATCACTTGTCGATTTTGCAGTCGCACGAGTGGGAGACCCGTATATGTCGCAGGAATTCGGGTCTGTGCAGAAAGTATTGACCGCAGAATCGCCTCGGCTGGTCAAGGCTTTCGGAGAGAGGGATCTGGCTCTCTACGGTTTTCAGAAGGATCTTTACGGCAAGCCCTCCTTCATATTACGCACCAGCATACGGCGAGACATACTGCGCGAGGGGAGCGAGGCAATTCGTTCATTCCGCTCTTTTCTACTGGTGGCAGGATCGGGAGCGGCACTCATTCTGACCGTACTTTTCTTCTTTTCGTGCCTTTCACGGATTGCCGCCCTTAAAATAGGGGTGTGCTTGGCATGGGTCAATGGTAAACCGGGGGATGATCTGTCGCTGAAAGGCAATGACGAATGCGGGCAGATTGGCGCCGTTGTCAATGCAATGCTTCAGTCTCTCAAAACAGGCAACAAGGAGATCGCAGACCGGGGAGCAAACAGGCTTCAGAGATTTTTCGATGAGGCGCCAACCGGTTTGTATGTTGCCGCTCCTGATGGGCGGTTACTGAACTGCAATCCTGCACTTGCCCATGCACTTGGATTTGATTCGACAACAGATGCGATTTCCGCATCAGCTGTTGCTCTTTATCCCGAAGGGTTGATGATTTCCGATTTGGAAAAGGCTTTGGTCGAGCGTACCAGGCTGATTGGACAACCGATTGACATGGCCTGCCGATCCGGTAAAAGGCTCCCCACCATACAGAACCTTTGTGCTGTTATGGACCCGAAAGGGGGCCTTCAGGAGATCGAGGGTTATATACTGGCATATTCGGACCCTGTAGATCCACCACAGGCAGTGGACACATCTGCTGATGCAGATCCGGAACCTGAATTACTGCCCCAGGTTTCTGCTGAGATCCCTGTTGTGACTGGTGACCTTTCGGCGGATAAGGAGGGTATGCCAGAGGAGCAGGCAGATCTGACAATCCCCAAGGAGGGTAAAACGCTCTGAGGTGCCAGGGCTGTGGGGTGCGCATGACTGTCTTTCCGGGTAATCCAATGTCACTGTACTTCCTCAATTCGTCCAAATCTCCGAGTTTCCGCAGCAAATTTATCTTGACAATCCAAAGGTTATTCACCTATATTCAATCCCTTATGAGTGGCTAACTACGTCCGTAATCCGGCCTTGTGCGCGGATAGAGCGTAAACCTGTATAGGAATTGAATGTTCGAGAATCTTTCCGACAAGTTGGAATCGGTTTTTAAAAAGCTCCGCGGCCAGGGGGTTATGACCGAAGATAATATCAAGGATGCCTTGCGCGAGGTACGCCTGGTACTGCTTGAGGCTGACGTCAACTTCAAGGTTGTGAAGGAGTTTGTCGAGAAGGTACGTGTTCGTGCGGTTGGGACCCAAGTCCTGCAGAGCCTTACCCCTGGTCAGCAGGTGGTAAAGATCGTTCACGAGGAACTGGTCTCCCTTATGGGGGGGGACGAGGACAACAGCCTTGACCTTGCGGCAAAACCTCCGGTCTCCATCATGATGGTGGGACTGCAAGGAGCAGGCAAGACAACTTCCTGCGGGAAGCTGGCGCGTCATCTCAAGGGCCTGCGCCGCAATCCGCTCCTGGTGCCTGCCGATGTCTACCGACCTGCAGCTATCGAGCAGCTGAAGACACTTGGAAAGCAGCTGGGAATAGAGACCTATGACTCCAGAGCCGATCAGGATCCGGTGGCGATCTGCAAGGAAGCCCTCCGTTTTGCTGAACTCAACGGCTTTGATACGGTAATCCTCGATACTGCTGGTCGTCACCAGATTGACGACTATCTGATGACCGAGCTGGTACGTATAAGGGATGAGGTTCAGCCTCGTGAGATACTCTTCGTCGCGGACGCCATGACTGGCCAGGAAGCGGTAAACGTGGCCAGCGGCTTCAACGAGCGGCTCGAGATCTCTGGTGTGGTGCTCACAAAGCTGGATGGTGATGCTAAGGGTGGTGCTGCCCTCTCCATCAAAGCTGTTTGTGGAAAACCGATCAAGTTTGTAGGTGTTGGTGAAAAACTGGACGCACTTGAGGTCTTTCATGCAGATCGACTGGTGTCACGTATCCTTGGTATGGGAGATGTGCTGACACTGGTCGAAAAGGCCCAGTCGGTCTTCAATGAGAAGGAAGCGGAAAGCCTCAAGCAGAAATTCAAGAAGAATCAGTTCGACCTTGAGGATTTTAAGAGTCAGCTTCAGCAGATCAAGAAGATGGGGTCGCTTGAATCCATCATGGGTATGATCCCCGGCATGGGGAAGATGATGAAGCAGATGGGAAATGCTCAGCCGAGTGAGCAGGAGATGAAGCGGGTCGAGGCGATCATTGACTCCATGACCCGTGGGGAGAGGGCCAATCACGCCATTATAAACGGCAGCCGTCGTCTCAGGATTGCCAAGGGCAGTGGTACCTCGGTTCAGGAGGTCAACCAGCTCCTTAAGCGCTTCACCGAGGCCCAGAAGGTGATGAAGCAGCTGCAGAAGCTGGGACCAAAGGGACTTATGAGGGGAATGGGCGGTATGCGCGGCATGCTCCCCTTTTAACTGACAATAAACCAGATCGACACAACGTCGACAATCAGGAGGAAGACAATGGCAGTAAAAATCAGACTTCAACGTGGTGGCGCCAAAAAGAAGCCCTTTTATCAGATCGTCGTGACCGACGAGCGGAGCAGGCGCGACGGTCGCTTCATCGAGAACGTAGGGACATACGATCCTAACCAGAACCCTGCTGCTGTCCGTTTCGAAGAGGCTCAGACGCTGGAATGGCTCAGCAAAGGCGCCCAGCCGACCAATACCGTCAAGCAGATGCTCAAGACGACCGGTATCTGGACCAAGTTCGTTGCTAAGGCGGCTGCATAGCCAAGATACTATAAGCATACATGGTCTGTTGCCCCGGCCCGCCGGACATCCTATACCTACAGAGGAAACCGACATGAGACAGCTCGTAGAGACCATCGCGAAGGCACTTGTTGACGATCCCAGCCAGGTCAGAACCAGTGAGGAGTTCGAGGAGGACACCTTGGTGATCAAGCTGACGGTGGCCAAGGAGGATATGGGTAGGATCATCGGCAAGGAAGGCCGGACCGCAAAGGCCGTTAGGACGCTGCTCAATGCTGTTTCTACTAAGGACAACAAGAAAGCGATCCTCAAGATTGTCGAGTGATGGTGCAGCGTGACGATCTGATCATTCTGGGGAAGGTGGTCGGCACCCACGGGATCAGAGGGGAATTACGGATCGCCTGTTATTCAGGCGAGTATGACACCCTGATTGGTCTCCGTGAGCTGCTGCTCCGGGGAGCGCAGGGTGAACTGCTGGAGATACCGATTTCTTCGGTGAGGCTTCATAGTGGTAAGGCCCTGGTAAAACTGAGTCAGTACGATGACATCAATGCCGTGAATCATCTTGTGGGGCGCGATGTGGTTGTGTCCCGCAGTCAGTTGCCGGAACTTGAAGATGACGAATACTACTGGTATGACCTTATAGGGCTCCGCGTACTCACGGAGAGTGGTGAAGAGCTTGGCACGCTTGCTGAAATATTCGCCACCGGCAGCAACGACGTTTATGTTGTGAGGAGCGGGAAACGGGAGTATATGATTCCCGCTCTTGAGGATGTGGTCAGTGAGATCAACCTTGCCGCAGGAACCATGAAGGTAAGCCCGATGGAAGGGCTTCTCGATCTATGAAATTCGATGTTTTGACACTCTTCCCCGGAATGTTTACCGGCCCGCTGGACGAGAGCATTATCGGTCGCGCAATTGGCCGTGGACTGCTCCAGATGAGGATCCACAACATCCGTGATTACGCCGTTGACCGTCACAAGACAGTTGACGATGCACCTTACGGTGGCGGTGCCGGAATGGTTATGAAGGTGGAGCCGCTGATTGCATGCATAGAGCAGGTCAAGGCCCAGCGGCCCGATGCTACAGTGCTTCTTACTTCACCGCGGGGCGTACCGTTCACTCAGCGATTCGCTGCAGAGCTGGCAGTGAAGCCTGAGCTGATTATAGTCTGCGGTCGTTACGAAGGTGTGGATGAGCGGGTAACAGAGCTCTGCATTGACCATGAGGTTTCGCTTGGCGATTTTGTCCTGACCGGTGGTGAACTTGCTGCGATGCTCATAGTCGATGCGGTTGGGAGGCTGGTGCCCGGGGTCCTTGGGTGTGAAACTTCGGCCCATGACGAATCTTTTTCAGATGGCCTGCTGGAGTACCCACAGTATACTCGACCACCTGAGTTTAGAGGTCTTGCGGTACCTGAAGTGCTGCTTTCCGGAGACCACAGTAAGGTTGCACTCTGGCGTCGCCGTCAGGCGATTCTCAGAACGCTGGCTGTGCGGCCTGAGCTCCTCGCGCGGGTCGAGCTTACCACGGCTGAACGGGAAATAGTTGCAAAAGCCCTGGGGAGTGACAGTGTCCATTGACACCCCAGATGCCGGCCGGGTTGCCATTGCCCTTCTGCATTATCCGGTATACGACAAGAACCATCGGGTTGTTACCACGGCTGTCACCAATCTGGACCTCCACGATATAGCAAGGGCTGCACGAACCTTTGGGCTCTGCCGCTACTACGTGGTGACACCAGTTCCACTTCAGCATGCGCTGGCTGAGCGAATCCGCCTGCATTGGCTGGAAGGGTGGGGGGCCGGCTATAACGCATGTCGCAAAGAGGCCATGGAGTCGATGCGGGTTGTATCGACACTTGACGATGCAGTGGCTGATATGATAGAGATTTTCGGAAACCGGCCTCTGCTGGCGGTAACCGGCGCAAGGGGCAGGGCCGATGCCGTCGAAACATCCCAGCTGCGGGAACGGTTGAACACCCAGGAGAACCCTTTACTACTGATGTTCGGCACCGGATGGGGGCTGACCGAAGATCTTTTCGATCGTGCAGATCTGGTGCTAGAGCCGATTCTGGGGAACAGTGACTATAATCATCTATCGGTCCGTTCTGCAGTTTCAATATACCTGGACCGTTTGTTTGGAAGGTAATGACGCGTAGAATCCCGAAACGAAACAAACAATGACAAGCTATCATAGAGGAGGAAGGACAAAGATGAACAGAATAGATTATCTTGAAATGGAACAGATGAAAAAGAATGTGGCTCCCTTCAAACCGGGCGATACCGTGAAGGTACACGTGAAGATCGTAGAAGGAGACAAGAGTCGTATACAGGCTTTCCAGGGAGTTGTGATCTCCAAGCAGAACGGTGGTATCAGTGAGTCGTTTACGGTTCGAAAGATCTCCAACGGTGTTGGCGTAGAGAGGATATTCCCGATCCACTCCCCCACCATAGAGACTATCGAGGTGATTACCCGCGGCCAGGTCCGCCGCGCCAAGCTCTACTACCTGCGCAAACTACGCGGCAAGGCTGCAAGGATTCGTGAGAAGAAGTATGTAGCAGTAGCCAAGTGATGAAAAGCCCCGGGAGACCACCGGGGCTTTTTTTATTATGATGTGGGATCGATGAATCTCGAACTCTTTGAAACGGACAACACAGAGCGTGACCTGTTTGCCTTTGAGACCTTAGCCCGGAGGCAGGGTTACCGGATCATAGCCGGTGTAGATGAGGCAGGACGTGGTCCTTTGGCCGGCCCTGTTGTAGCTGCGGCGGTGATCCTGTCCCCTGGAAAGGAGATTCAGGGACTCGACGACTCCAAGAAGCTCTCTCCTTCCCGCCGCGAGTCCCTTTTTGAAGATATCCATGCGTTTGCCATGGCCATTGGCGTGGGTATGGCAAACCATGAATCAATCGACCGGATAAATATTCTGCAGGCCACACTTGTTGCCATGCGTCAGGCAGTTGCTGCTCTTGAACCATCTCCGGATTATCTCCTAATTGACGGCATCAGTTCCATCCCCATCAGCATTATGCAGAAGACCATCAAGAAGGGTGATAGCCTTTCCGCATCCATTGCCGCTGCCTCTATCATAGCCAAGGTGACAAGGGACCGGTTGATGGAAGAGTATGACCGGTCATACCCCGGCTACGGTTTTGCCGGACACAAGGGATATGGCTCTGCCTCACATCTTGCCGCTATTGCGAGGCTGGGTCCATGTCCCATTCATAGGAAGACCTTCCGCGGGGTCAAGGAACATCTGAACGTTCGAACAGTAATTGCGGAGTAGCAACCGGGGAATACGTGGAAAAGCATTGTGACAATAAGACCCTTGGAGCATATGGCGAGGAACTGGCGACTGACTACCTGATCGCCAAGGGCTACGCTATCGTCGAACGGAACTACCGCTGCAAGGGGGGCGAAGTGGATATCGTTGCCAAGGAGGGGAGGACACTCGTCTTTGTTGAGGTGAAAACCCGCCGGAGCCTTTCATTCGGTGTTCCGCAGCTTGCCGTCACTCCATTTAAGCAGCGTCAGATCATGAAGGCGGCCCTTACCTGGCTGGCGAAGCATCGACTACATGATGCAGCAGCCCGTTTCGATGTCGTGGCGATTACGCTCCGAAACAATTCAGACCCTGCTGTTGAGCATATCTGCAATGCCTTCGATCTTGCATACTGACAAGGTTCCGGCCATTGCAAACCCTTCACTCCTGTGGTACCGTTAGCGAAAATCTTTCGGAGTACTCCATGGACTTCACCGTTGCCCTTGCCCAGATAAAACCGAAGCTAGGCTGTGTCGCCGATAACCTGGCCGTCATCGAGGCTTCCGTGGAGCGCGCCATTGCTGCTGGTGCTCAATTGGTTCTTTTTCCGGAACTGGCGCTCACCGGCTATTTCCTCAAGGATCTGGTGCCCGAAGTCGCCCTTTCCGTAGAGTCCCCGGAGATCGTTCGTCTAGCTGCACTCTCCCGATATATAGACATTGCTGTCGGTCTGGTGGAAGTCTCCCGCGACTATCGTTTCTTCAATACCGCCCTTTATTTTGAAGACGGGATTATCCGTCACCGCCACCGCAAGGTCTATCTGCCCACCTATGGTCTCTTTGACGAGCAGCGCTACCTGGCCTCCGGAGACCGCTTTCGTGCATTCGACACGAAATTCGGAAGATTCGGGATGCTCGTCTGCGAGGATATGTGGCACCTCTCGGCCAGCTACATACTGGCCATGGACGGTGCAACCACGCTCCTCTGTCTGTCGAGCAGCCCTGGTCGAGGTGTTGCGTCGGATGAAGGGTTGGGCTCCGCAAAGGCCTGGCAGCGTCTCACTTCAACAACTGCCATGTTCCTCTCATGTCGGGTCCTCTTTTGCAACCGGGTTGGATACGAAGACGGAGTCAATTTCTGGGGCGGCTCAGAAGTGGTCAGGCCGTGTGGCGATGTGGCAGCCAGGGGGAAGCTCCTGAATGAGGACATGGTCGTGACAAGGGTGGAGGAGGGCGAACTCAGGCGTGAGCGGATATGTGCGCCGCTTCTTCGGGACGAGAACCTTAACCTGACCATGGGCGAACTCAGGCGGATCAAGGCGACACGGGGGGCGAGCGATGTCGACTGAAAACGATACGACAACAGTGCTTGCCATTAACGCTAAACTGGTCCGCCAGATACTTGTCGGGTTTCTCCGCGAAGAGGTCCATAAGGTTGGCCTCAAGAGGGCGGTGCTGGGGCTCTCCGGCGGGATCGATTCCGCATTGGTGGCCCATCTGGCGGCCGAGGCCCTGGGGCCGGAGAACGTTCTGGCCATTATTATGCCGTACAGTGCGAGCAATCCCCAGAGCGAGTCCCACGCACGCCTCGTAGCGGAAGGAGTGGGGATCGAGCATCAGGTTATTGAGATAACCCCGATGGTGGACGCCTATTTCGAGATGTTTCCGGATGCAGATTCCATGCGTCGTGGAAACAAGATGGCACGCGAGCGGATGACCATTCTTTTCGATCACTCTGCTGCCCGGTCAGCACTGGTTCTCGGCACCAGCAACAAGACAGAGCTCCTGCTCGGTTACGGAACCCTCTACGGAGACATGGCAAGTGCCTTAAACCCCATTGGCGACCTCTACAAAACCCAGGTATGGCAACTCTCTGAGGAGATGGGTGTACCTGCGGTAGTCATCGACAAGAAGCCATCCGCAGACCTGTGGGCCGGCCAGACAGACGAGCAGGAACTTGGTTTTACCTACCGCGCAGTCGATGAACTCCTCTACAAGATGATAGATCTCCGTATGAGCGGCGATGAGCTGCTTGCGTACGGCTTTGAACCGGATTTTATTGCCCAGGTATACAACAAGGTCCAGAATTCACATTTCAAGCGCCGCCTTCCGGTCATTGCAAAAGTATCAAACAGGACGATTGACAGGGATTTCAGGTATTCAAGAGATTGGGGGAAATAGGGTGTCGACTGGCACCCTCTACATCGTTGCAACCCCTATCGGCAATCTGGAGGACATGACCTTCAGGGCGGTCCGCATCCTTAAGGAGGCGGACCTGATTGCAGCCGAGGATACCCGCCATTCACGGAAGCTGCTTACCCATTTTGGCATCTCAACCTCTCTCACAGCCTATCATGATCACAACGAGTCACTGAAGACCCCTCATCTGTTAGAGCGTTTGAAGTCCGGCCTGTCTGTTGCGCTCATAACCGATGCAGGAACCCCATGCATTGCCGATCCAGGGTACCGGATCGTCCGCGCCGCAGCACAGGAGGGGATCCGAGTGGTGCCTGTCCCCGGTTCTTCTGCCACCATGGCGGCGCTCTCCGCATCCGGGCTTCCTACCGACGAATTCACATTTGCTGGGTTTTTGCCGGCAAAGGCCGGCAAACGGCGGGAGCGGCTTCGTGAACTGGCTGTCGAATGCCGCCTGCTGGTTTTCTACGAGGCTCCTCACCGGCTTTCTGCCATGCTCGGTGACCTGTACGATGTTTTTGGCGAGAGAGAGGCATTGGTTGCTCGTGAGCTGACCAAGATCTATGAAGAGTTTGCCCGTGGCACTCTGACAGAGCTTGCGCAACGCTTCAGGGAAACCCCTGCTCGCGGCGAGGTGGTGGTGCTTGTAGCGCCCCCTCAAACGCCGATAGAGGCTGTTCAGCCGAATGTTGAAGGTATGCTGAAAGATCTTCTGGAAGCGGGGATGACAGTTAAGGATGCTGCCCGTCGGATAGCCGATGCGACCGGTAAGAGTCGCAGTGAACTCTACGAATTGGCGCTGATGCTCAGGAAGGATGTTTGAAGAGGCGAAATATGAAGGAGGAAAAGGGCCCGCAGCTGCAGGCCCTTTTCTGTTTGTACGCTCTGCATCATGATGCCAGCGCCAGTGCATCGGCAGCAAGGATGATCTGATCCTCCTCTTCGACTACCGGGTGCGCACTGTGCTCGATCAGGTCGTAGAGGTGGAGGTACTTTGCAACCTCCCCGGTTTCGTTGGTCTTGCGTCCGAAATACCTGCCACTCTGGGGGAATACTTCCGTAACGGTCCGATCGTCATAGATGGCAAGATCGCAGGGGCTGTTGGTATCACGGCCGCTGAAATCACCGGCAGTCGGCAGTTCGTCACGATAGACAATGCGGACATCGATGTTGTCCCGGTACTGTGCGAGCAAGACCTTCTGTATCTCCGGGTCTGTCAGCTCCTCACGGGATATGACAAATATCCGGGTGATCATGACGCCGCGGTCCATGGCGCGAAGATTGGCCAGATAGAAGTTGAGCAGTGCGCCCCGAGTACCCCATCCCGGGGTCAGAGGGTCGACAGCCTTAATCTGGCGTGTGGACTGGTCGGAGAGCTTGGCTCCCTCCAGGTAGAATTCGGGTTCGTCCAACGGGATATATCCCTGTTGCAGCATTGCAATGGTCCGCTTGGCCACGGACAGGAGTTCCTGTGCCTTGGCCTGGCATTCGGGGTTGTTTATCTGTGCGACGGCAAAGGGTATCTCGTGGGCCTGGTTATACTGCCCAAGAAGGGTTTCCTTGGTTTTTTCGATCTCCTCCCGCACAAGGTAGGTGACCAGTGACAGGAGAATGCCGATTCCGAAGATGATATAGGCAGCGCTTTCGTTCCTGAGGACCGTGTGGAAAAAGATCGCGAGCCCTGAACCGGCGAGAAACTCGACAAATATTGCAATGGAGGGGATGCTTTTTTTCAGTGCCATCGGATAACTCCTTTGAGGGGCGACTCGCTTGCCGGGTCGAATTGCCGGCTGACAACAACAAAAAGCCGGGTCGCCTGTCATATCTGGTATGATATTTCGGCGACCCGGCTGTCTCAGTGAGACCCTGTGGGCTTTCCGTCCCATCCTCGCGGGTGGTTTAGTATTGTCGTATATCTGCTGATGCTCTGAATTTTTATTACAATGGAGGCAACTCTAGCCTCATGAAAATTTCGAGTCAAGAAAAAAATGATTAATATGGGATAAATACTTTAAAATACAGTCTGTTATGCCAGGTCAACCAGGGTTTTCCCATCGACCACCATCAACTCGGAGATCAGTCTGGTGAACCGGAGCGGGTCCTTGATGGGGGAGCCTTCCGTCAGAAGTGCCTGGTCAAGGAGCAGTTCACAGTAGTCTGCTAAGCGAGGGTTGGCCTTGTCCTTAGCGTAGATGCCTGCCATGATCCCCATGAGTGGGTGTCCGGGATTTAGTTCCAGAATCCGCTTGGACTCGGGTATCTCCTGGTTCATCGACCTCATGATACGCTCCATATTGGCGTTCAGCCCGTATTCATCGGCCACGAGGCAGCAGGCGCTGTCAGTCAGCCGGTGCGAGAGGCGTACCTCCTTGACCCGGTCGTCGAGCTTCTCCTTGATGAAGTTCAGAAGCCCCTGATATTGCTTCTTGGCATCTTCCCGGTCACCCTCCTTTGCCTTCTTCTCCTCTTCACTCTCAAGTTCGATATCTCCGCGGTCGATGGCCTTGAGTTTCTTGCCGTCGTATTCGGGGAGGGACTGAACAACCCATTCGTCAACAGGATCGGTGAGAAAAAGTACCTCGAAATCTTTCTTTCGGAGTGCCTCAAGATGCGGCGAGTTCTCCACTGCGACGCGGGAGGTCCCGGTTATGAAGTAGATTTCTGTTTGCCCTTCAGGCATCCGCTCAACATACTCCTTTAGAGAGACGAATTTCCCGGATTCGCTCTTTGAGCTTTCGAAGAGGAGCAGTTCCTGGAGCTTTTCCCGATTGGGGTAGTCAACGTGAAGCCCCTCTTTCATGACCGATCCGAACTCCCGGTAGAACTTCAGATACTCGTCCGACTCTTTCTCCTTCATTTCGGTGAGTGTTGAAAGGATCTTGGTTACAAGGCTCTTCTGAATCCGCCTGATTTCAACGTCCTGCTGGAGGATCTCACGGGAGACGTTGAGCGGCAGGTCGCTGGAGTCAACCACTCCTTTCATAAAACGGAGATAGTCGGGGAGGAGCTCTTCGCAGTGATCGGTGATAAAGATTCTTCTTACGTAGAGCTGAACTCCCTTTTTCTGGTCTCTATAGAAGAGGTCGAACGGCTTGTGTGAGGGTATGTAGAGTATCGAGCGGAACTCGCTGGTTCCTTCGGCTGAATAGTGGATGGTCCTTAAGGGTTTGTCGTAGTCGTGGGAGATATGTTTGTAGAACTCTTCGTAATCCTCTTCGGTAATCTCGCTTCGGGTACGGGTCCAGATTGCCTTCATGGAGTTCAGGGTTTCCTCTACGGTCTTTTCGATGTCACCGCCACCCTCGATTATCTTGCCGTCAGCCCCCTTGGCAGGGTCACTCCTGGTGATGTCCATGCAGATTGGGTACTGGACGTAGTCGGAATATTTTTTTACGATAGACTTGATCTTCCACTCATCCAGGTAGTCGCGCATATCCTCCTTAAGGTGGAGTATAATGTCTGTGCCGCGACTCTCCTTGGTGCACTCCTCTATGGTATAGGTGCCGTCTCCGGTAGATTCCCAGCGGCAGGCTGCAGAGGAGTCACCAGGTTTGCGGGTGATGATCTCCACTCTGTCGGCCACCATGAATGAGGAGTAGAACCCGACTCCGAACTGACCTATCATCTCCGGGTTGTCGGCCAGGTTTTTCTCCTTAAGGCTCTCCATAAAGGCTTTGGTGCCTGAGCGGGCTATAGTGCCGATGTTCTCCTCAACCTCCGGGATGCTCATACCGATACCGTTATCGATGATGGTAATAGTGCCGGCTGCCTTATCCGGAATCAGCTTGATCTTCCAGTCGGCATTCCCTTCCAGCGAGGTTTCGCTCGAGTGTGACTCGAAGCGCACCTTGTCTATGGCGTCCGAGGCATTGGAGAGCAGTTCCCTGAGGAATATGTCACGGTTCGAGTAGAGGGAGTGGATGACAAGGTCCAGGAGCTGCTGAACCTCGGTCTGAAACTGTTTGGTCGTTTTTGACATGGTGATAGTGCTCCTTCAATGGTGTTTTTTCAGTTGCATAACGTAACCATTGGAGAAGCGAAATGCAAGGGGATCGACAAAGTTTTCGCGCAGATTCGCGTTCGTGGCTTGCGGATGACTTTTGAGACGCTATAATATTTCAATGAAATGTGACTAAGCCGAAAGCATTTCGGCAGAAATGAAGGTCCTCGCTTGAAAAGCGGTTATTCAATCAGTCGGCTTACAGGTGCATTCATACTGCTTGCCCTGCTTTTTTTTGCCTGCCGGGGTGCTGTGGCAGCCCTCCCACCGGAGCAGCAGAGCCGGGTCCTCATTCTCAATTCCTATCACCCCTTGTATTCCTGGTCTGACAATGAGTTGCAAGGGATCATCCAGACGATGCGGAAGCGCAACCAAGCCTTCGAGCCTCTCATCGAGTACCTGGACTGTAAATTATACCCAAGTATGAGCCATTTCAGTTACCTCCGAGACCTGTACCGTTTCAAGTACGGTAACACCCGCATACCGCTGGTCATAGCCGCGGACAATCCTGCCCTGCAGTTTGCGCTCATCTACAGACGAGATCTCTTTCCCAATGCCCCAATTGTCTTCTGCGGTATCAACGGTTTTATGCCGGAGATGTTTCAAGGCCAGCAAAATGTCACAGGAGTTGCAGAGGTCCTCGATAGCAGGGGAACCGTCGAAGTGATGTTGAAGCTCCATCCAGACGCCAGTGAGATCTTCGTAATCCATGATTTCACTCCGACCGGGCTCGCCACACGTCGTGAGGCCCAGGCCCAGCTGGCGCTGTTGGAGAACCGCGTCAGGATCCACTTCATGACTGATATAAGTACCAACCAGATGCTCGCTGAGATAGGTAAACTCCCGAAGAGTGCGCTGGTGCTTTCCCTCTCATACAGCCGCGACAGCGAAGGGAGGGTTTTTGACCATTCGCAGATATCGAAGCTATTGAGCGAAAAATCGCCAGTGCCTGTCTATGGTGTTCATGAGGAACGGCTGAGTTACGGGATCGTCGGCGGAAGCATGTTGAGTGGCAGGCTGCATGGGGTAAGAGCTGCGGAGATTGCTATGGAGGTGCTTAACGGGAGGTATGCGTCAGACATTCCCGTGGATATGCACAGCACGGCCAGGCTCATGTTTGACTACCGTCAACTCAAGCGCTTTAACATCGATCTGGACAGGCTTCCTCCAGGGAGCATAGTGGTTAACAAGCCTGAGTCATTTTACGGAAGATATACACTCCTTGTCTGGGGCATGATCACCCTTCTTGGAGCGCTCGTTACAATAATCGGCTTCCTCGCTTACATTGCGTCGGAACGTGAACGTTCTGCCAGGGGGCTTGAGGAAAAGGCCAGTGAGCTGGAGGATCGAGTAACTGCTCGAACCAGAGAGCTTTCAGAGTCCAATCAGGGACTGATGGAGGAGGTTCGACAGCGAGCTGCCGCCCAGGAGGAGATTAGCCGGCTCAACGATGACTTATTGTGTCGCACGAAGGCGCTGGAGTCGACTAACAGAGAGATGGAGGCATTCAGCTACTCTGTTTCCCATGATCTGCGTGCCCCGCTCCGTCACATCGAAGGTTTCAGCCGACTTCTCATGGAAGAGTGCGCTGATCGTATTGAAGAGCATGGGAGGGACTATCTGAACCGGGTCTGTCGTGCGAGTAACCGGATGTCGATGCTCATAGACGATCTGCTCAACCTCTCAAAAGTCTCCAGGGGTGATATCCTTTGTCGGCAGGTGAATCTGACTCAGATGGCTCAGGAGATTTGCGGCGAGCTCCAGGAGTCGAACCCGGGTCGTCAAGTGACCTTCAGAATTGCTGAGGATATGATCGCCTGGGGAGACCCTCGTCTGCTCAGGGCAATGCTTGTGAATCTGTTTGGGAACGCCTGGAAATACACCGGCAAGAAGGATCAGGCGACGATAGAGTTCGGTTGCCTGTTGATGGAAGAGGGGAAGGCCTGGTTTCTGAAGGACAACGGAGTCGGTTTTGATATGAACTATGCAGACCGCTTATTCGGAACCTTTCAGCGACTCCATCATGCCAATGACTTTGAAGGGACCGGCATCGGCCTTGCCACCGTGCAGCGGATCATCAACCGTCACCAAGGCAAGGTGTGGGCCGAAAGTGAAATCGGGGTTGGTGCAACGTTTTATTTTACCCTCCCGGAACAGAATTCCAGGGAACTTTCCTAAGAGCAAATCCTGCCTGCCCGACCTTGACACTACCGAACCTCTGTGTTACGTTAACGCCTTCCTGTTCAGGCCTTTGGCTGCTTTCCTGTTTGCAACTCCCGGTCTTTGCCAGTTTCACGGAGCACCAGATGCATTATCCCGATTTCCCTGCTTTCAAAGTGCTTTGCAGCAGAGGGAACCTGATCCCGGTATATCGCGAGATCATGGCAGACCTGGACACCCCTGTAAGTGCCTTCAGGAAGATCGACGACGGCCGGTATGCCTTTCTTCTGGAAAGCATAGAGGGTGGAGAGAAGTGGGCTCGCTATACCTTTCTCGGCTCAAATCCTTCCGTGATCATACGTTCCCGCGGCACAATCGTGGAACTGATCGAGCATGGGGAACCCCTGCGGAGTCTGGATTTTGCCGATCCCATGGAATTCATCCGTGAGTACCTTCGTCGTTTCCACCCGGTTGAGGTCGAGGGGGTCCCACGCTTTTTCGGAGGTGCGGTGGGATATCTGGGCTACGACATGGTGCGCCATTTCGAGAGCCTTCCCACCGACAAACCTGCGCTCATAGACGCCTGGGACTCCTACTTTGTCATTACCGATACAATCCTGATCTTCGACAACGTCAAACAGAAGATAAAGGTCGTTTCCAATGTATATCTAGAGGGTGAGCGATCTCCCGAGGATGCCTATGCAGAGGCAATTGCAAAGATCGAAGCCATTATTGCCAAGCTCAAGGCTCCGCTTCCGGCCCTTTCGTCACTTCCGGTCGCAGAGCCGGTTTCCTTTGCCTCAAACATCAGTCGCCGTGAATTCGAGGAGTCCGTCAGCAAGGCCAAGGAGTATGTCCGGGCCGGTGATATCATACAGGTCGTGCTGTCCCAGCGATTTTCGGGAACCCTGACGGTTGATCCACTGGATATCTACCGGGTACTGAGAACCCTCAATCCCTCCCCCTACATGTTTTTCCTCCGCCTTGAAGACACAGTAGTGTTAGGGGCTTCGCCAGAGGTGATGGTCCGCAAGGAGGGTGATCGTGTGGAACTCCGCCCTATTGCCGGCACCCGTCCACGCGGCGCCACTGCAGACGAAGATGCTCATCTTGCGGAAGAGCTTCTGGCCGATCCCAAGGAAAGGGCCGAGCATGTCATGCTGGTGGACCTTGGTCGGAACGACTTGGGGAGGGTCTGCAAAATCGCTTCTGTTAAGGTCTCCGAGCTGATGGTGGTCGAGCGCTACTCCCATGTGATGCACATCGTTTCCAATGTTCAGGGGGAGCTTGCCGTTGATAGGGACGCGTTCGACCTGGTACGCGCGACCTTCCCGGCCGGGACCCTCTCAGGTGCACCCAAGGTCAGGGCAATGGAGATTATCGACGAACTGGAGCCGGTGAGGCGGGAAATCTATGGGGGAGCCGTCGGTTACTTCTCGTTTTCCGGCAACATGGACCTGGCTATTGCCATCAGGACACTGGTGGTGAAGGATGGCAGGATTCACCTGCAGGCCGGCGCCGGCATAGTGGCTGATTCCGATCCGGCGGTTGAGTGGCAGGAGACCGTGAATAAGGCCATGGCGGTTATCAAGGCAATAGAAACCGCAGAAAAGGGGCTCGAATAAAGCTCCTGATGATCGTAAGCATAACCGTCCACTCTCATCTAACCCGGTTTGAAATTACATTAAATAGCAATATTTACAAATAGTTAGGTATGATCGTGTTCATCTTATTTCATTGTCATGCGCAAAATAAGCGGGTGTTGAGCTAAACATAAATACCATCTTCTTAGTTGCCGATCCAAAGTAAGTTGCGGGGGGAGTATGGAGGGTAAAAAGAGGATTCTGATGCAGGGGAATGAGGCCATTGCTCGTGGCATTGTGGAGCAGGGGTGTGTGGTGGCAGCTTCATATCCCGGTACCCCGGCTTCCGAGATCCTCACGGCGGTTCAGGCCTTCCAGCAGGCGGAAAATCTCCCCATGCATGTGGAGTGGGCGGTGAACGAGAAGGTGGCCTTCGAGATTGCCTATGCCGCCAGCCAGACGGGCCTTCGGGCCATGACCGCCATGAAACAGGTGGGACTGAACGTAGCTGCAGATCCTTTGGCCAGTGCCGCCTATCTCGGTACAGTCGGCGGCTTTGTCGTTGTGAGTGCCGATGATCCCGGTCCCCACTCATCCCAGACTGAGCAGGATTCCCGTTTGATGGCAATGCTTTACAAGGTGCCGGTGCTTGACCCGAGCTCGCCTGCAGAGGCGAAAGAGCTTGCCGGGGTAGCCTTTGAACTCTCCGAAACCTTCCGCCTGCCGGTCATGATCCGTCCGACCACCCGGGTTTGCCATGCCTGTCAGGATGTGGCGATCGGTGAGGTGCAGCGGCTGGGACGCACCGCCGATTTTAAAAAAGATCCGGCCCGCTGGGCTGCTACCCCGGTGTTTCGTTATAAACTTCACCTGGAACTGATTGACAAGTTGGCTCACATCGCCGCCTACGGACCGACAGCGCCGCGCCGGCTCAATCCGCAGGCCAGTAGTCGCCGGGCCATTGTGGCTTCGGGCGTCTCCTTCGCCCATGCCGTGGAAGTCGTCACGGGGCTCGGCCTCTGGGACATCCTTCCGCTCTACCAGGTCGTCCAGCCGTTCCCCCTTCATACCGCTTTCATCGACGACCTGCTGGTGACGTATGACGAGATTCTGGTCCTCGAAGAGACCGTCGGGGTCATTGAACTGCAGCTGCGGGACCGGCACAAGGTCAGGGGGAAGGAGAGTGGTGCAGTCCCTGCGGCGGGTGAACTGCTCCCCGAAATAATAGAGCGGATCGTGGCCGACTTTGCCGGTCTGCCGTTGCCGGCACAGCCAACGCCACCAACCGGGGGCGGTCGCCGGCCGACCCTCTGCCCCGGCTGTCCGCATCGGGCCAGTTTCTACGCTATCAAGAAGGCCGCCCCCGGCGGCATCTATCCCTCCGACATCGGCTGCTACACCCTCGGGCTCAACCTGGGGGGGGTCGACACCGTCCTCTGCATGGGGGCGGCGGTCGGCCAGGCCGCCGGTTTCTACCAGGCCCACCGGGTTACCGGCCAGCAGCGGGACATCGTAGCCACCGTGGGCGATTCCACCTTCTTTCATGCCTGCATCCCGCCGCTGGTGGATGCCGTGACCCAGGGTGCGCGCTTCGTCCTCACCATCCTCGACAACAGCACCACCGCCATGACCGGCAACCAGCCGACCCCGGCCCACGGAACGCCGGCGGGTCGGCCGGTCAGCATCGAAGAACTGGTGCGGGGTTGCGGCGTCCAGTTCTGCCGCACCGCCGATCCTCTCGACTTCCCCTCATTCACCACGCTGATGAAGGAGGCGGTCGTTTTTGCCCGCACGGACGGGGTTGCGGTGGTCATTGCCAAGAGCCCCTGCCTGGTGGACCGCAGCGTCAAGCTGACGAAGCGCTCCCAGGCCGTCGTTGAAAAGGAGATCTGTACCGGTTGCCAGCTCTGTACCAGGCAGTTCGAGTGCCCGGCCCTTGTCTTTGACCCAACAACGAAAAAGGTATCGGTGGATATCATGCTCTGCAGCGGTTGCGGCGTCTGTATGGAAGTCTGCCCGGCAAAGTCCATCCAGATCGGGGAGGCCCAGTTATGATCGCCCAACAGCTCATCATTTCCGGCGTCGGCGGCCAGGGGATCCTCTTCATCACCCGTCTGCTGGCAGATGTGGCCATTGCCCAGGGTCTGCCGGTCCTCACCTCTGAAACCCATGGTATGGCCCAGCGGGGTGGGATAGTCATCTCCCATCTGAAGATCGGCGAGTTTTCCAGCCCCCTGGTGCGGCCAGGGCAGGCGGATGGTCTTCTCTCCCTCAAGGCAGAGACTGTTACTCTGCACAGGCACTTTCTCCGGCCAGAGAGGTGGATTGCCGCCAATGCGCTGCCGATTCAAATTGTAGAGACCGAGCACTTTGTGGCCACTGTCGATGCTGATGCTGCGGCGCTGTCTCTCGGTAATCCCCAGGCGGTGAACCTGATTGTCCTTGGCCGTGCACTGGCTGAGCCGGGGTTGCTCTTCTGCAGCCGCGAGCAGGTGGAGGCAACTGTGCGGGCAAAACTGTCTGCCAAGCCGAAGCTGCTGAACGGAGCCTTGGCTGCACTTGATACCGGGCTGAAGGGGTAAGCAGAAAAATCTCTGTTTTGGAGTTATGCAATGCTGAAACTTTTCCCCCCCGCCGCACCCGATGTTGCCGGCATGGCTGCCCACCAACTTGCGGGCCTGCAGTGGACCGTGGCACACGCTTTTGCGAACTCACCCTTCTACCGTGAGCAACTGACTGCCGCCGGTCTCGCATCGGCTGACATCCGCTCCCTCGACGATCTGCAGCGCCTCCCTTTTACCACTGCCGACGACCTGAGGGCCGGCTATCCCTTTCCTTTGCGGGCTGCACCCTTTGAGCAGCTGGTACGGGTGCACTCCTCCACCGGCACCACCGGCAAGCGGAAGATCCTCTGCTATACCCAGAAAGACATCGATGACTGGGCCGCCATGTTCGGTCGCTGTTACGAACTGGCAGGCGTTACCCGTGAAGATCGGGTGCAGATCTGCGTCGGCTATGGTCTCTGGACTGCCGGTGCCGGTTTTCAGATCGGCTGCGAGCGTTTCGGTGCCATGGCGATACCGGTCGGGCCGGGGAACCTGGAGATGCAGGCCGGTTTCCTGGTGGATTTGCAGAGCACCGTGGTCTGCTGCACCGCCTCCATGGGGCTGCTACTGGCCGAAGAGGTGCATAAAGGGGGCTTACGAGACCAGATTGCCGTGCGCAAGGTAATCCTTGGTGCCGAACGCTCCAGCGCGGCGATGCTGACCAAGATCCGCGACGCCCTCGGCGCCGAATCGGTTCACGACATCACCGGCCTCACCGAACTCTACGGCCCCGGCATCGGCCTTGGCTGCAGCCACCCGGAGGCCAACGGCGCCATCCACTACTGGGCCGACTACTACATCCTGGAGATCATCGATCCCGAAACCCTGCAGCCGGTATCGCCGGGCGAGGTGGGGGAGATGGTGGTAACGACCTTGTGCAAGGAGGGGGCGCCGCTCATTCGCTACCGCACCCGCGACCTCACCCGCCTGGTGCCGGGGGAGTGCCCCTGCGGCTGCACCCTGCCGCGCCATGACCGGATTCTCGGCCGCTCCGACGACGTGGTCATTTTCCGCGGCGTCAACGTCTATCCGGGCCAGATCGACGAGCTGCTGGCCACCATCACCGGTCTGGGAAGCGAATTCCAGGTGCTGTTGGATCATCGCCCCGATGGCAAGGACTACATGACCATCCGGGTAGAGCGGGCCGAGGATACCCCTCCCACCGCCGACCCGCAGCTGGCCAAGGCCATCGGCTCCCTCATCAAGCACAAGCTGCTCGTCTCATGCGAAGTGGAGCTGCTCACTTACGGTGATCTCCCCCGATCCGAGCGGAAGACCCGGCGGATGTTCGACAACCGGCGGTTTGAATAACGAGGATTTTGCGCATTACACCTCTGTATCAGGTAGCCCATCAAACGTGTTGACAATTGTCGCTACAGTATGCGACAATTGTCTTATATTTGTATGGGGAGGCAACATATGCACTCGACAGTAGTTGATAACGATATGATCGAAGCTTTCGGCATCGAGACAATGGCCCCGATGGAGATGGTGCGAAAGGCGCGTACTGGCCTCGGAAAACGGGCAGCCGAGACGCTGGCGATAGCCATGAAGATCAGTATGGCGGATATCAGCAGATACCTGGATGTATCGCCTCGTACGCTGCAGAGAAAACGCGAGGGGGATGTTTTTTCTCCGGCTCAGTCCGACCACCTGTTGCAGATTGCCAAGGTCTTTCTTCGCTGCGAGGAGATTTACGAAGGACGGGAAGCGGCGCGGACATGGCTGCAACGAAAAAACCGGGCTCTCGGCGATATCCCGCCCGTTTCGCTGCTTGATACCTACAGCGGCATTGAGATGGTTATGGATGAGCTGGGCAGGCTTGAGCATGGAATCATTTCCTGATGCTGCTCTACCGGATTGGGCTGAAAAGATTTGCCGGGGTTTTATCCGGAGAAGGGGCAAGAATCCATGGGGGGAGATGGAACGCTAAAGGCGTTCCGGTTATATACACCTCAGACAGCATTGCCCTGGCGCTCCTGGAATATCTTGTTCATGCACAGGAGGACCTGCTGCCGCCAAGTGCCATGCTCACCACTATTCGGATACCGGAGCCGGTGAAGGTAGAAAGCGTGCATATGGGTAATCTGCCACCGGACTGGAACTCTCTCCCGTTTTCAGCAAGAACCACGGAGATCGGCGCAGAGTGGGTGGCACGAAAGGAAAGTCTGCTCCTGAGGGTCCCGTCAGTGATTGTGCCATTTCAGGAGCATGCCAACATGCTGATCAACCCGTTACATCCTGGTTTCAGTGGCGTTGTCGTGGAGAGGGTTGTTGCGCTACCTTTGGATGTGAGGCTGTTGAACGGGCGGTAGGAAGTTATCTGAATGCTACTCATCCTTGAAATGTCATCCCGGATATTCTGTAAATGCAGGTTTTAGTTTTTGTTTGTGTTGAAAATGCTTTTACCATAGGAGGTTCACCATGAAACTACACACCCTGTTCCTCTCCCTCGTCACCCTGCTGGTCGCCCTGGTGGGCGCCGCCAGTGCCGAAATCACCCTCACCTACGCCAACTTCCCGCCGGCGGTTACCTTTCCGGCTGTCCAGATGGAGCGCTGGGCCAAGGAGATGGAGAAGCGGACGGGTGGTAAGGTTAAGGTCAAGACCTTTCCCGGCGGGACGCTCCTGGGCGCCAAGAACATGCTGGAGGGGGTTACCGCGGGCAGTGCCGACATCGGCAACTTTGCCATGAGCTACCAGCCGGGCCGCTTCCCGGTCTCCGAGGCGGTGGACCTTTACCATGGCTTTACCTCGGCCACGGTCGCCAGCCAGGTGCTCTTTGACTTGGTGCAGAAGTATCAGCCCAAGGAGTTCGAGAAGGTCAAGATTGTCACCCTGTTCACCTGCCCCCCTACCAATATCATGACCGCCAAGCCTGTCAGGTCCCTGAAAGACCTGAAGGGGACTGAGCTGCGCGTAGCCGGCACCAGCGCCGACGTACTCAAGCGTCTGGGGGGGGTGCCGGTGGCCATGCCGCAGTCTGAGACGCCGGAGGCGATCCAGAAGGGGGTAGTGAAGGGGATGATCTCCTCCATGGAGATCCTCCAGGACTTCAAATTTGCTGCCTATACCCCCAATGCCACGGTGGTCAACCTGCCGGTGGTCTCCTTTGCCGTGGTGATGAACAAGGCCAAGTGGGACAGTCTGCCTGCCGACGTGAAAAAGGTGATCGACGACCTGGCTCGCGAGCAGGCGGTCTGGACCGGCGAGTATGTGGACAAGCATGTGCAGGAGGCACTGGCCTGGTCGGCAAAAGAGTACAAGTTGCAGCAGTTCACCCTTTCGGCTGCCGAGCAGAAGCAGGTAGCGGCACTTCTTGCGCCCATGACCGACGACTACATCAGGAAAGTTGCGGCTCAGGGGCTGAATGGCAAGCAGATCGTTGCTGACGTGCAGGCCCTGAAGGCTAAGTACGAGAAGCCGGCCAAGGCTGCGAAGCCGATGAAAAAAATGAAATAAGCCGGCAAAGGGACTTTCATGGACCTCTTAGTCAGTTATCTCTCCCGCTTCTGCATGATCATCGGCGGTATCGCCCTGCTGCTGCTGGTGCTGCTGGCCACCGGCAACGTCACCATGCGTCTGTTCGCTATTCCTTTTGCCGGAACCTACGAGGTCGTCTCCTTCCTCGGCGCCCTGGTGACCGCCGGTGCCCTGGCCCATACCCAGCGCCGCCGGGATCACATTATGGTGGATATCCTGACCGACCGTTTCCCGCCGCTGGTGAAACGGCTGCTGGATGCGGTGAGCGATGCTCTGGCCGCCCTGCTGTTCGGCATTGCGTCGTGGCAGATCTATGCCTGGGGGAACAAACTGCGGGAGAGCGGGGAGCTGTCCGAGACCCTGCAGCTCAAGTTTTACCCTTTTGTCTATGCCACGTCGGCCGGCTTTGCCCTGCTGACTCTGGTGCTGGTGATGCAGATGTTTCGGGCGATTTTACGTAAAAGTGAGGAGAAGGCATGACCGGACCGATAATGGGAGTAACCGGCATTGCCGCCATGCTTCTGCTGCTCTTTTTCCTGCGGATTCCTGCTGCCTTTGTCATGATGCTGGTGGGGTTCTTCGGCTTTGCGGCGGTCACGTCGTTTGATGCCGCCTGCTCCATGCTGGGGAGCGAACTCTGGGGAAGTTTTTCCAACTACGGTCTGACGGTCATCCCGCTCTTTATTTTCGTTGGCGAGATAGTTCACTATGCCGGCTACAACAACGGCCTCTATTTCGCCACCTACAAGTGGTTCGGCCATCGGCGCGGCGGGCTGGCCATGACCACCATCATGGCCTCGGCGGCATTTTCTGCTATCAGCGGCTCCAACACCGCCACTGCAGCCACCATGAGCGCTGTGGCTATCCCGGCGATGAAGGAGTACGGGTACCACCCGCTCCTGAACGCCGGTTCGGTCTGCGCCGGCGCCACCCTCGGCGTTCTGATCCCGCCGAGCATCGTTCTCGTCGTCTACGGTCTGTATACCGGCCAATCCATCGGTAAGCTCTTTTTCGGCAACATCATCCCCAGTGCCATCCTGACTCTGTTGATCCTGGCTACGGTAGTGGTCATCTGCTGGCGCCACCCCGACTGGGGGCCGGCCGGACCGAAGAGTTCGTGGAAAGAGCGTTTCCAGGCGCTTCCCGAGGCCATCGACATCCTTGTGCTCTTTGGCATCATCATGTACGCCCTGTTCACCGGCGTGGTTACCGCCACTGAGGCGGCGGCGGTCTCCTGCTTCCTCGCCCTTGTCATCTGCGGGGTGCGGCGCAAGCTGACCTGGCAGAAACTCGGCGGCGCCTTTGTCGACACCCTGCGCATCTCCTGCATGGTGTTCATGATCGTTGCCGGGGCGCTGATCTTCGCCAAGTTCCTCACCGTCACCCGGCTGCCGGCCGAGACCGCGGAGTGGATCGGCACTCTGCAGCTCCCTCGCTGGATGGTGCTCTGGATGATTCTCATCTGCTACATCATCGGCGGTTGCATCATGGATGCCCTGGCCTTTCTGCTGGTGTCGCTCCCCATTTTCTACCCGCTGGTGACTCAACTGGGCTACGACCCGATCTGGTTCGGCCAGGTGATCACCATCGTCACCACCATGGGCTCCATCATGCCTCCCATCGGCATCTGCTGCTACGTGGTGTCCGGGATGTCCGGCATACCGCTCGGGACGGTCTTCCGCAGTGGGCTCTATTACATGCCGTCATATATATTCTCCATAATCGTGCTTATGGTGTCGCCTTACTGGACCGTGCTCTGTCTCTCTGATCTCGTAAAATAGGCTGAGTGCACTCTTCTTCATTCATGTTCCATTCCAATTGTGGATTATGATATAAACTCACTACCTGGATGTTTCAGTCGATGTGGGAATCAATGAAAATTGTGAGTATCAACTGTTTTGATCCTAATAATCAATAGGTTACTTGTGTTATGCTCCTGATGATCGACAACTACGATTCCTTTACCTACAACATTGTCCAGTATTTCGGCGAGCTGGGCGAAGATGTTCATGTGTACCGCAACGACCGGATCACCCTTGAAGAGATAGACCGCCTCCAGCCACGTAGACTGGTGATCTCGCCGGGCCCGTGCTCCCCTGAAGAGGCAGGGATCTCGGTTGCTGCAATCAGCCGTTTTGCAGGAAAGATCCCTCTGCTCGGAGTCTGCCTTGGCCACCAGTCGATCGGCGCGGCCTTTGGCGGTCGAATCGTACGAAGCGCGACGCTCATGCACGGCAAGACCTCGCCTATCCACCATAACGGTCAGGGCCTGTTCAATGGGCTTCCCAGCCCGTTTAACGCCACCCGCTACCACTCTCTGGTTGTTGAGCGGTCAACCTTTCCTGACTGCCTTGAGGTCACCGCCTGGGTTGAAGAGGGGGAGATCATGGGACTGCGGCACCGCGAGCTGCCGGTCTGGGGGGTACAGTTCCATCCGGAGTCGATCTTGACAGAGGGTGGGATGAGTATCCTTGAAAATTTTCTGGAGATGACGACATGATCAAGCAGGCAATCGCAAAAATTGTGGAACGACAGGACCTCTCGGAAGGCGAAATGATCGAGGTCATGGACCAGATCATGTCCGGCGGTGCCACCCCTGCTCAGATAGGCTCTTTCATTACAGCCCTCAGGATGAAGGGTGAAACGGTGGATGAGATCACCGGTGCGGCGAGGGTTATGCGCGAGCGAGTCACACCGATCCGTGTCGGTAAAGGGGTTCTGGATATAGACAGGGACGAGATCAATGTTGATATGGAAACCATTCTGGATGTTGTCGGCACAGGCGGGGATGGCACCAATACCTTTAATGTTTCCACCACCGTTGCATTTGTTGTCTCGGCCTGCGGGGTCAAGGTGGCCAAGCATGGTAACCGCTCGGTATCTTCCCTTTGCGGAAGCGCAGATGTCCTTGAGGCCATGGGGGTAAACCTTGACGTTACTCCTGAGACCGTAGAGCGCTGTATTACCGAAATCGGGATAGGTTTTCTCTTTGCTCCAGCCCTGCATGGTGCCATGAAGCACGCCATAGGTCCACGCCGCGAGATCGGCATACGAACCATTTTCAATATCCTCGGTCCGCTGACCAACCCGGCCAGCGCCGATTGTCAGGTTATGGGGGTCTACAGTGACGATCTTGTGGATAAGCTGGCCGGTGTGCTCCACCGTCTTGGCTGTCGGAGGGGGTTCGTGGTGCATGGTCGCGACGGGATGGATGAGATCACCCTGACCTCGGAAACCAGGGTTGCAGAGGTAACACCTGCCGGTGTTTCCATCTACGTTATCAGCCCTGAAGAGCTCGGTCTGACCCGTTGCACCATGGAGTCCCTGCGTGGAGGCGATGCCAGGGGGAATGCCGGAATCGTGAAAAGTGTGCTCGAAGGTGAGCAGGGACCGCGGCGCGACATTGTGCTGCTTAATGCCGCCTATGGTCTGGTGGCGGCCGGCAAGGCGTTGAATCCGGCGGAGGGGCTTGTTTTGGCAGCCGGCGCCATTAATTCGGGCGCTGCACGAGATCAGCTGGCTAAACTTGCCAAGCTCACCAATGAGGTACAATAATCCAATGGCCGACACCCCAGACATACTGAAGAAAATCGTTGCTTACAAGCGTGAAGAGGTAGCGACTGCCAGGTCGGCGCGGCCTCTTTCAGAACTCAAGGCCCACCTGTCAGACCGTGAGGACCAGCCTCGAGGCTTTCTAAGGGCATTGCAGGATGCAGAGGCATCCAAATGGACGCCGATCATCGCAGAAGTGAAGAAGGGTTCTCCCAGCAAGGGGATCATCCGTCCGGATTTTGACCCGCTTGATATCGCCTCAACTTATCAGGACAACGGTGTTACCTGCATCTCGGTTCTTACCGATGAAAAATTCTTTCTCGGCCATCTCCGGTATATCGCCCTGATCCGCGAACAGGTGGGGCTTCCTCTGTTGCGCAAGGATTTCCTGTTCGACCCTTATCAGCTCTATGAGGCATCGGTTGCTGGAGCGGATGCCGTGCTGCTCATCGCCGCGATGCTTGAGCTGAACCAGCTTCGCGATCTGGCAGCCCTCGCAGGCGAGCTGCAGCTTGACGTCCTTCTGGAGGTCCATGATGAGCGGGAAATCGAGGTAGCCATGCAGAGCGACTGCACCCTGATCGGGATCAATAACAGGAGTCTGCACACCTTTGTCACCGACCTCTCCACAACGGAACGCCTTGCGCCAAGGATTCCTGACAATTGTTTTGTGGTGGCAGAAAGTGGAATCAACAGCAGGGCAGACATCGAACGCCTGCTAAGGGCCGGAGCAAAGGGTTTCCTGATCGGGGAGTCGCTGATGCGGGAAGCAGATATAGGGGCGAAACTTCAGGAACTTCTGGGATAAATCCATCTGGAGCGATCAATGAATACAAAAATTCTTTTGTCAGAAGACCGTATTCCGAAGCAGTGGTACAACATAATCCCCGACATGCCGGGCCCGCTGCATCCGGTCATCAATCCTCGGACACTGCAGCCGGTCACGCCTGAAGACATGCTGGCCATCTTCCCGCCTGCACTGCTGGAGCAGGAGATGTCCTCGCAGCGATGGATCGATATCCCCGGCGAGGTCAGGGACATTCTTCGTCTCTGGCGCCCGGCTCCGCTCTACCGGGCACGACGCCTTGAGCAGGCACTCGGCACCCCGGCCAAGATCTACTACAAGTATGAAGGGGTCTCCCCGGCAGGTTCGCACAAGCCTAATACCGCCATTCCCCAGGCATACTACAACAAGCTCCACGGCATCCGCCGGTTGGCAACAGAGACCGGAGCCGGCCAGTGGGGGAGCTCCCTTGCGCTTGCCTGCTCCATGTTCGGCCTGGAGTGCACCATCTACATGGTCAAGGTCTCCTGCTACCAGAAGCCGTACCGCAAAAGCATGATGCAGCTCTGGGGTGCGGAGGTGATACCGTCGCCGTCCGAGATGACAAATTCGGGACGCTCCATACTGGCACACGATCCGGATTGTCCGGGGAGCCTCGGCATAGCCATCTCCGAGGCGGTCGAGGATGCGGCGACCCACAGCGATACCAACTATGCCCTTGGGAGCGTGCTGAATCACGTCTGCCTCCACCAGACGGTCATCGGCCTGGAGGCCAAGGAGCAGATGGCCATTGCCGGAGATTACCCGGACGTGGTTATCGCCTGCTGCGGCGGAGGCTCGAACTTTGCCGGTATCGCCTTCCCCTTTCTTGCCGACAAGGCAGCCGGGAAGAAACTTCGCTGTCTCGCAGTGGAGCCCTCCTCATGTCCGACGCTGACAAAAGGGGTCTATGCCTTTGACTACGGCGATACTGCCCAGGTAGCACCCATTGCAATGATGTACACTCTGGGCCATGATTTCATTCCTCCCGGCATCCACGCGGGCGGACTCCGTTATCATGGCGAATCCCCGCTTGTCTCGCAGCTTCACCACGCAGGCCTGATCGAAGCGAAGAGCTACCGCCAGAATGCCTGCTTCGAAGGGGCGCTCCTTTTTGCCAGGAGCGAGGGGATCGTCCCTGCACCCGAGTCTTCCCACGCTGTTCGGGCCGCTATTGACGAGGCGGTACTGGCCAAGGAAGAGGGGAAGGAGAAGACCATCCTCTTCTGTCTTTCAGGGCACGGTCAGCTGGACATGGGGGCCTACGATGCCTATCTCTCCGGGAACCTGGAGGATTACGAGTATCCTGACGAGATGGTGAAGAAGGCTCTGGAACGTCTTCCGAAGATCTCTCTCTGACATGGTACGGGTCAAGATCTGCGGCATAACGACAGTTGACGATGCACTCATGGCTGTGGAGGCGGGTGCAGATGCCCTCGGTTTTGTCTTTTACGAGAAATCTCCCCGGGCAGTATCTCCCCAGAAGGGGGCGGCCATTATTGCCAAGCTGCCGCCGTTTGTCCAGACGGTCGGGCTCTTTGTGGATGCCGAGCCTGAGAGGATCAACTGGGTTGCCGATTTCTGTGGTCTGGACCTGATCCAGCTTCATGGGGACGAGGAGCCGGAGATCTGCGGAGATATCCGGCGGCGGATCATCAAGGCGTTCCGGATAAAAGATGCGGCCAGCCTTTCTTCCCTTTCCAGGTATCAGGTTGCAGGATATCTGCTGGATGCGTGGTCGCCCAGTGCATACGGTGGGACAGGGCAGACCTTTGACTGGAGTCTGGCAGCTCAAGCGAGAACGTTCGGACCGCTGATCCTCGCCGGAGGGTTGGCCCCAGAAAACGTCAGGCAGGCCATCGATCAGATCAGCCCTTACGGAGTGGACGTCTCAAGCGGGGTGGAGGCGGCGCCGGGGCAGAAAGACCCGCAGAAGGTGCGGGAGTTTATCAGACAGGCAAAAGGGTGGTAATACATGCGCTTTCCCGATAAGCAGGGCCATTTCGGAAGGTTCGGCGGCCGGTATGTTCCGGAAACACTGATGCCGGTGCTTCTGGAGCTTGAACAGGCATACAGTCGTTACCGGAAAGACAGGGAGTTCAAGGCCGAATTCGAATACTATCTCAGGCAGTATGTCGGCAGGCCCTGTCCGCTCTACTTTGCCGCCAATCTGACGAAGAAGCTTGGTGGGGCGAAGATCTACCTCAAACGGGAGGATCTCAACCATACCGGTGCACACAAGATCAACAACACCATCGGCCAGGGTATGCTGGCCAAGCGGATGGGGAAGCGACGAGTGATTGCCGAGACCGGCGCTGGACAGCACGGGGTGGCTACTGCCACCATTGCGGCCCTGTTCGGCATGAAGTGCGAGGTCTTCATGGGGGAGGAGGATATCCGTCGCCAGTCTCTGAATGTCTTCCGTATGAAGCTGCTGGGTGCCACCGTTACCCCGGTGACAGCCGGTACCGCCACCCTCAAGGATGCCATGAACGAGGCTCTGAGGAACTGGGTGAGCAATGTACATGACACCTTCTACGTGATCGGAACTACGGCAGGCCCGCACCCATATCCGATGATGGTCAGGGATTTCCAGTCGGTTATTGGCCGTGAGGCAAAGAGTCAGTTCAGGAAGGCTGAGGGGCGACTGCCGGATCTTCTGGTGGCGGCGGTGGGTGGGGGGAGTAATGCCATGGGACTTTTCTATCCCTTCCTGAATGACAAAGAGGTGAGAATGGTTGGAGTTGAGGCGGCCGGATATGGCATTGCCTCCGGCAGGCATGCTGCTCCCCTCTGTGCAGGGAGTGTCGGCGTACTGCACGGTAATATGACCTATCTCCTCCAGGACGGCCACGGCCAGATAAGCCATGCTCATTCCATTTCAGCAGGACTCGACTATCCTGGCGTAGGCCCTGAGCATGCCTGGCTCAAGGAGACCGGTCGGGCCGAGTACGTGTCGGTGACCGATTATGAGGCATTGGAAGGGTTTCGCATCCTCACTGAAACTGAAGGTATCCTCCCGGCACTGGAGTCATCCCATGCCATTGCTCACCTCCTGAAACTGGCGCCGCAACTGCCGCCTGAACAGTCGATCGTGGCCTGCCTGTCCGGACGGGGTGATAAGGATATACACACGGTAGCAGAGGCCATGGGGGTAACGTTGTAGCACAGTAGGGGGTATGGCAATACCCGAAAGTTGCTAACTACTTGTAACTAATTGTAAAATAGTGGGAATTGACAAAAAATGTTTGACACTCCGGGGGTAGCTGCGCTATAAGGTGACAGCCTGCCTTCAGTCAGGAATGAAGAAAGGCCCCGACGGGGCCTTTTGACGTTAGTAAGCTTCAATTCATTTTCTGCGCTTTTCCGGGAAAAAATGAATTGGCTGGCGCTCTATCCTGTTTTCAAAGTGCAGGATCTAAAATCAACGTTCAAGGAGGATTCCGGCCGGAAAAGAATTACCGAGAAACACTGAGGGTCTTCGAGACCGTCCGGCAAAGCCGAAAACACCGACCCAATTTAACTTATGAAAAGATCAATAATCTATGTAGGCTTGATAGTGATAGGGATGCTGCTGACTGGCGCCATCTCATCATGTGACAGGTCGCACCTCTCCCAAGTGCAGGTTCAGGTTGCCGTGACCGATACCGATCTCGACAGAGAGATCCGTCGGATCATGGAGAAGGGGAACCCACTGGAGGAGCGCCAGGCGCAGGTGCCGGCCATTGCAACCGCATTTGCCAGACGAACCGAGCCGGACAGGGCCCGCTGGCTGGCAGCCCTCTGCTATATTAAGACATTGGGTACCCAGTTTATGCCGATTGATATTGCTGAGATTGCACTGGTTGAGACAGGCGGCCATGGTCTTTCAAAGAGGGCAGTCTCCCAGAAAGGGGCTCTTGGTGTATGGCAGCTGATGCCGCATCGGGCGGCAAGCCACGGATACTCACCGGAAGAGATGCAAAACGACGAGAAATGCGCGGAGGCTGCGGTACGCGAGCTGGCCAGCAAGATGTCCATGGCCGGCGGCAAGTTGGTACGAGCCAAGAAGCTTTACTGTGGGGTGGGACCCGAGGCAGACGCCTATGAGGTCAAACGCCGCATGGTCCGAAAGGAGATTCTGGCCGACATGGCCAAGGAGTCACCAAGGAGGGCTGCAGCGCTGCGCTATACAATCGCGCGGCCTTCCTGAAGGCCCTGTCGGTATACTGATAATGCAGATGTTACGCTTGTTCAGAGTATTTATGCTTCTGCCGCTTCTGACCGGCTGTTCACTCTTATTCGCCTCGCCAGATGTTTTTGTAAGGGATGTGAGTGTGGTGGGGGTGGACAGCAAAGGGCTTGATGTCGAGTTGTTCCTGGCAGTAACTAACCCCAATTCCTACGACCTGAAGCTGCTCGGCTACAACTACGATTTCAAAATCATGTCACTGCAGCTGGCAAAGGGTGGGGCGCGGGAGTCCTTTGAGTTAAGAGGGGGGACCACTACCGATCTCCGTCTGCCGGTGCGCGTTACCTTCAGTAACCTTTATGAGCTTCTCAAACGTGGACCTGATCCTGATAAGATTCCCTACAGCCTCGATGCTGGTCTTGAGGTGGACTCTCCGATTGGTACCCATGCGGTGCCAGTGGTGAAGAACGGCACTTTAAAGGTGCCGGAGCGGTATCGTCCATCATCCTTCCTGAAGCAGATCCGAAATCTCGTTGATGAGTTTATCGAGTAGGACAAAATTGACTCTCTTAAAATTTAATAAATCTTGAATCCTGCCGATTAGATACTACACGTCTGACCTGTCATAGTTACCTGATATAACAGAATGCATATTTTGCCTTTGACCACGGTATTTGCCTGAGGGGAAAATGAGCGGTTTAAGGAAGATGGCAAAGATATATTTGCTCTTCGTGATCTCGATACTATCCGCGATTTTGGCCGGTTGCGGCGACAATCGCACTGCACCCGGTGCGGTTTCGGTCCAGGAAGCTACGCAGCCATGTCTGGACTGTCACAGCACCGCGGCTTCTGTGGTTACCGATGCGGTTATTTATGAAGAGTGGAAGCTCTCTAAGCACAATGGAGTTAACGGGGCCGGCTGTGCCCACTGTCATGAGCCTGATGCAGGGCATCCCAATAGTTGCAAGTCCTGCCACGGCGTCGCACCCCCCCTCGGATCCCGGCACGATGTACTACTCAATCCGGATACCTCCCTGAAATGTTTCAAGTGTCATACATCCAAGACCTTGGTCGCCCCCCACTTTACCAATGTGACCACTCTCAATTCAAGCCTTTCAACCTATCGAGCATCCTATGTCAGTGCCCGCTATGTCGGCAACTGCCGCAAGTGTCACAATCCTCACGACCCTACCTCCCAGATTGCCGCTAACCAGCAATGGGCAAAATCCGGTCACGGCGATACGACTTCATCGGCCTGGGCGGCTTACGACTTCAAAACCAGGGGGACGGCAGGTGCAACCCCTGCGCAGACAACCGCCGAGAGTTGCGTCAGGTGTCACACTACCACCGGCTATATAAACTATGTCGTCTCAGGGTTAACGGACATCTCAGGATGGGGCAGGCAGAGTCTCGTCAACCTGCCCGCATTCCCTGGTGATATCAATTATTTCAACAGCGTCGACAAGACCAAGCAGGTGCTTGCATGCGACGCCTGCCACGACGATGGCAAAGGCAACGCCTATAAATGGAGTAAGCTGCGCACGGTGGGGGCTGTAACCGCCTATTACAACTATTCGTCGAGTTCTACCGGCAAACTGCTCGTCAACTTCCCCTTCGCCAACGCCAATACGTCCAACGGCTGCATACCGTGTCACACCGGCCGGGTGAGCGGCAGCGCCATAAAGGCGATCGAGGCGATCGAAACCGCCTCTGGTACCTTTGCCATCTTCTCATCGGCGGGTGCGGGAATGCCTTTCATCGATGCCCACAACATGAGCGCCGGAGCAACTATCTTCAAATCGAGCGGCTACGAGTACGCCGGCCGGGATTACACGAACCCCCCACATTATGAGCATGACCAGATAGGCCTCGGCAGTTACGATACCGGTACGTACGGACCGTGTATAGGCTGCCACATGAGCTCAACGGAGAAACACTCCTTCCAGGTGGTGACGAAGGTGAACGACCCGAGCATCCCCTTGACCGCCAGCAAGCGGATCGCCGCCTTGAAAAGCCGGATCTGCATCAAATGTCATGTCGGCCCAGACGAACGGACCGCCTCTTTCATGCAGCACGAGAATGAAGGATACAACGCGGCACTGGCTGCTCTCGCCAAAGCCCTCAAGTTACGTGCATTCGTTTTTAAGGGAACCTTTCCGTACTTCAGCAACAAGAACTGGCAGACCAGCAATGGATCAACCGGCGGTTATGGAGCCGGTACCGGGGGGCGCACCATGGGTGCGGCTTTCAATTTCAATCTTCTGTTTCACGATTCAGGTGCATTCGCACATAACAATATTTATGCAAAACGCCTGATTTATGATTCCATCTATTGGATCACAAATGGTCCGAATGGAACTCTTAGTGTGGACAATGCTATCAACAGCCTGCCGGATGACCAGGCCCTCTTGTTTGCTCGTGACGGCACAAAGATAAATTTTGACCAGACGGTAAAAGCAGCAGCCATAGCCTACCTGATGGGCACAGATTCGAATCCGTCGGGTGTCGGGAACAACCGTCCGTAAAATAGTTGCTGATGCTGACAAAAAAAGCCGCGGAAATCCCGGGGCTTTTTTCATGTGAGCAACAAATCTCTCCCTGTCGCCTTGATACAAGTCTTACCTGCCTGGTTTCTCCTCGCCAACAGCGGAAGTTCCGGAGATCAGCCACCTGCCGTTTTTGTTCTCCAGCGTGTACTTCATCAGATAGACGAAATCCTTGAACTCCTCGTTTTTTTTGCCTGTCTTAATGTCGTGGTAGGCGAAATCCCACACTTCTCTGGTACTCACCTCTGCCCTGGTCGGTGATTTGAATGTGAGCGAGGTGAATTCGACCTGCTTCACCTGTGAGATCATCCTGACGTGCGCCTCACCGATGGCTGCCATGTGGAAATAAGCTTTTTCGGCCTGTCGCTGGGTTGCAACTTCCTGCAGCGGATTCATGTTCAGATGCTCATAGCCGAAGGGGATAAGCTCATTGTAGCGCAGAATGATATTTTTGACTGCATCCTGAGGCGTTCTGCCAGCGTAGACCTGCCTCATGGGGGAGGGCGTCTTGGCCGGGTTGCCGGGTTGTCGGGAGCCTTGTTCAGGGGATTTTTTGCCGCATGCTGCCAGGGCAAGGCAGCAGCAGATGATGGCAACGTAAATGATTCTCATAGGTGATGTCCTATGCCTCTAACGATAGTGAGCCTGCAGTTGTTGTAGGGAGATGTTACCATGTTTCGGCGCCCGAACTGTGACAGAAGCAGCCGCCGCCAACAGGGCCGAAACTGCTACTGCTTCCCCATGTACCCGGTTTGGTAAACGAATTTATTACCTGCTGGCTGTCCACCTCCCCACCGTTGCCGTTTGGGGCGTAACGACCGAGAACCGCTGCCGTTGCAGGCCGGATGAGACGCGAGACCTTGCCGCCATGGGGTATCCGGATGTGGCACGATACACATGCCCCTTGAGTAGTGCTTGCCCAACTGCTGTGATTGCCACCACTGTCGCCGATATTGTAGTGGAAGGCGTTGAGGGTGGAACCTCTGACGGTGTGGCAGTTCAGGCAGAACAGGCCGTTACTGCTGCCATTGTTGGTGGCGTAGGTGCCGAGTTTGAAGGTGGTGCCGGTGGCGCCCCCGTTCTGGGAGGCAAGGGTGAACGGCCACGCCTTGTTGGCGCCGGAAAGCAACCACTTCACCGAAGAGCCGTGGGGCCCCTTTGCAGCAGGAGAATCGCCGGCATGGCAATCGGCGCAGGTCATGGTCTGGGTTCCAACGCTGGTCCAGGGGGACTTCATGGCAGAGCTGCCCAAGGGCTTGGGCACGGTGCGCCCGCCAGAGTCGTTGAGGGTGGCTACAACCGGGTGGCCTGCCTTGTTGTTCGGATTGAATTCCAGCCCAAGATTGGTCAACGCCAGGGCGCCTGAGCCACCCCAGGAGGAGACGTTGGCGTTTGCATCGGAATGGCATTTGAAACAGATCTGCCATTCGACTGTGGCGGTGATGAGCGGTGCCGTGGTAGTTGCCGGGTTATAGGTGGTGACCCCGGCCCAGTTGCCGCCCCAGGTGGTAACACCGACGCCGCTGGCGCCCGTGAGGACTTTGGCAAGGGCCGTGCTGCCGGCTGTATGGTTGCCATTTTTCGTTGCATGGACGTTGTGGCAGTCTGAGCACTCCACATGTTTGTAACTGGCGATATACCCGCGGGTCTCGTCGGTTGATGAAGGTTTGTGGATTCCGCTGTAGAGGTTGACGTTGTGGCCGTTCCCTGCCTGTCCCGGATCGTTGTAGTTAAAGGGGACGGGTGATGGCAGGGTCAAGTTGCTCGGTGCGTTTTTGCCGAAATAGAAGGATGCAGTATAGCTGTCGGTTCTGCTGCTGGTGGTTTCCACCGACAGATCGACGACGATCTTGTCATCCATGTTGAGGGTTATTGACGGCACAGGGATGCCGATTGACCGTAACTGGCCAGGTGCGGCATTGGTTGCCAGTTCGCTGGCAAAGGTGGACTTGTTTATAATGACCTGGCCGAGAGCGTCGCCGCTGGTCCAGGTGTAGATATTGGAGCGGATACGGGCGTTTTGTCTGCCGCTGCTTTCCTTGGAATAAAGGTTGATCACCCAGGTGCCGGCCGGGACGGTGGTGGTGGCAAGAACCTTCGGCGATGTGAATGTGCCCATGCGCCAGTATTTGGTGCCGGTCAGGTTGGTTGCCTGGCTCTTGGTTTCATAGGGGGTATTGGTTGCCCAGGGGGACATGGAACACCCCGCCCAAGTGCCACCTGCAAAGGTGTCGCCGGTGTTGTGGGCAGAAGGGGCGGGAGCGGATGGCGTCTCTATCGAGCTCGGTTTGAAATAAAGGCGCGTCGTGGTGCTGGTGGCGCTTGACGGCCGGTACGTAGTCAGGATGGCGGTAGTGATGTCCTCGGCCGCGGCCGACATGGCGGCATAACCGTACCAGTCCATGCCGGCGACAAGTTTTGCTGGCCCTCCTCCTGGGTCGTCATCGGTGGTCTTGCTGTGGCAGCGGACACAGATCTGCTCTTCGGCAGTCTCCCCGGCGCTGGCCCCCAGGTTCCCCTGCAGGCGGCGGATGCCGCTGTCATGGTTGCCAAACTGCCACTGGGAAGTGTAGTTTTGGAAGGTGGTCGGCTCGCCGAATTTGGTGTTATGACACTTGGAGCAGTTGCCGTAGAAGATGCTGCCGTCCCCCATGAACTTTGAGGGGACAGGATATTGATGGGCGCTCCCTGTGTAATTGGCGAAGATGATGACCGGCGTCTCCGTAGTCTGCTGAGCTGCAGGTTGTTCCACGCGTCGACGGATCGTGTCCTTGGTTTTTCCCTGGTAGTGGCAGCTGATGCAGAGGCCGCCGCCGGCGCCATTGATAAAGTCGGAATTGGAGTAGCCGCTGGCGAGACCTGGCGCTTGGGCGGCATTGGGGCTGGTGGTGATGTTGGTCCGCAGGTTGGCTGCCCGGCCGATGTTGTTGGTGGTATTCAGTCGTGGGCTGAATATGTTGTGGTCCACATGGCACATGGTGCAGCGCCGCGAGTTGTAATTGGTGCCGTTGGTTGAACTCCCGCTTGGCGAGGTAGTTGGATAGGCGGCAAGCTGGGCCGACGAGAAGTTTCGCATGGCATGGTGGTAGCCGGAAGTGTTTTGCATGTCGACGGAGTGACAGTCGGTGCAGTTGTAACGGTTGTTCCAGTTCTCTGTTGTTTGGTTAAGCCCCATGGGGTGACAGGAGACGTTCGAGCAGGTGCCTATCCCGCCGCTCAGGCTGTAGTTGAAATTGGTTGTGGCGTTCATAAAGCCGACCATATTTCCCTCATTATAGGGGCGTTGGCCGGCACCAAGATCATAGAGCTTGTTAACGTGCTTGTTACTGTTTCCGATGGTGCTGTTGGTGGTCGTTGTCGTGTAGTGGCAGTCAGAGCAGAGCACTTCATTCCCATCAGGCGAGGCCACAGCGGTTACGTGAAACTGGTGAGCGTTCCCCTTGGGCGTGCCGGACGCATACAGCGGCGCCCCCTTGCGGTAGTCGCCATAGGTTCCCTGCCCGTGACACTGGTTGCAGGCCAGGGTGCCGGCACCCCAGTTAAGGGGGGTAGTATTCGAAGGTATGGAGCTGGTCGCCACAGATGTGCCGTTGGAATGGCAGTAAGTGTTGGTGCAACTCGCGGCAACTGAGCCGGGGAGTTTCACCTTGGGGGTAGAGCCGTCGTAAGTGGCCGAGGCGTTGGCCCAGGCGTTGAACTGTACTTCCACCAGCTGGTTGACGTGATTGGTAGCGGTGCTGATGGTTCGATTATCTGAAACGGTGGCGCTGTGGCAGTATGCGCAGTTGTATGCATACGTCTGCACATGCTTGGTATGCGATCCGGTGCCCATTTTATTCGTGGCGAAATTGTCACCGCTGTGGCAACCGGTGCAGGTAGCGTCCAGAGGCCCACCGCCCCAAGTGGGGAGGATGTTGGGCGGATCCGAGACCGGTGTAAGGGATGTGCCAAGGCTGTGGCAATAGGTGCTGGAGCAGGATCCGAATGTTTTGACGGCTGCCTGGCTCGGCAGATAGTTCTTCCCGTCGCCGGAGTAGGTACCGGAGGCCATGATTACTCTTGTGGCGCTGTTTGCATGACCTGCGCTCGTGGCATGGCTGGAAAAAGCCGTGGAGGAGTAGTCGGGGTGGCATTTCCCGCAGTTTGCAGCACCTTGATAATAGGTATCGTGCCTTGCATGGCTGCCCGCATCGCCTCCGACGTATCCGGAAGCAACCCCTGAGGGGGGAGCGCCGTGGCAGCTGTTACAGTTGGCCGGATAGCTGTACTGCGTGCTGCTCCAGAGGGGGGTGGTCTGTTCGAAGTGGCAGTTGACGTTGGCGCAGCTCTGCATGACCGGATTGGAGGTCAGATTGAAAAATCGGGGTTTGTTATAGGTCCCATGGGATGGATGGGCCGAATTGTTGATGTTGGTCGTCATGTTGACGAAGTCGTTCATGTGGGACGTGGTGAAACCGGCACTGCCGGAGTGGCATTTTTCGCAAGCTGCCTGAGGCGCGACTGACGGCGGATTATGAGTGGAATGGCTCCCCTTGAAGCCGCCGGTGGTTACGTTGCGGTAAGTAGAGTCAATGGGGGGCATGGCATGGCAGTCGGCACAGGTTGCGCCGTACTGATACTGCTGGGATGCTGCGGGGGTAGAAAGTGCGCCGGACAGGACAATGGCCGATGCAATGATTGCCCAACACAGGGGCTGAAAAAAAGAATATCTGGCTCTGGACAGTTTCATGGTGACGGGTGTCTCCAAGGGTATAGCATAATAGTGAGCAGAGAAAACAAGAAATCAGTAAGAATTGCTTATGGTAGGGCCAGGCCGCGTCATGCGCCCTGGCCCTTATTGTCTCATCTACCGTTCGATGCTCCACTTCTTCGAAGGCTTGTAGTGACAGTTGGTGTTGGAGCAGCTGCCGGTGTTGTTGGTGTTCTGGCCGGCTGAAGTATCGGTCATTTTGCCGGAGTAACGCTCAGCGCCAAGAGAGCGCTGGTAATCGAACTTGCGCCGTTCCTTGACGTCTATGGTAACCCTGCTTGGCACCACTGGAGTCTGCATGGTGTGGGCACTCATGGATGGGTTCATGTTGCCGTTGCTATGACATACTGCGCAGTTGGCCCACCCTTCCGATGCCTTGGCCGTGGCGGGTATGTGTTTCTCGATGGAATGTGCGCCGCCACCACCTGAATAATCTTCGAAGCGGGCGCTGCTGTAGTTGCTCTGGCGGAAGACCGTGCCGCCGGTCAGACCTCTGCGTACTGGCGGATAGCCATGGCAGAGGTCACAGGTTCTGCTCGGTTTGAAGGCGGCAGTGCGGTCGGAATCGCTGTGGCCGTGGCAGACGGTGCAGCGTGTGCCCGGGTTGTGGTTGGCGTCGTACAGGTCGTTGCGGAAGTGTGCCAGGGTGCTCGGGTCAGGTGCGTGGCAGACCTGGCAGAGGCCTGAGAAGTCGGCTTTCACGTAATCCCCCCAGGCCGCGTTGGGCGCTGAGGAGAGCGTAAAGGTTGTGGCGACCGTGGTTGTAAGGTTGCCGGTGACAGGGTCGGATAGTTGCGCGACATTGTCATGGATCATATAGGCATTGCCGTCGCCATGTGCGTCATGGCAGTCCCAGCAGAACTGGCCTCCGTTGTTTGATGATGCGTGTCTTGGGCCATAGTGGAATGCACTGACCTTCTTGGTGGCGGTCTTGACTGCTGGTACGGTCACGCCGGTGGAACCGATGCCGTGGCAGACCTGGCAGGGGGCGTTACGACCCCATGCAATTGTCGAGTAATTCCTGAGGCGAAAGATATTGGTGGAGTCGTCATGGTTGATGGTGTTGTCATGACAGTACAGGCAGGCATTTGCCGCGGTGAATGCAGCGGCAGGGTTGCCGGAGGAGTAGCTGCCGCCGGCTTTGCCGTGCCCTGTGGTATCCCATTCACCGGCCATTTTGATGATACTGATAGCGCTGGCGCTGGTGAATGGGGGGGTGAAGTTGTCACTGTCCGCAACCCCGCCGTGGCAGTTCTGGCAGTTGAGGGTGGCGCCCCAGGTGGCGTTGTTGCCGCCATGGCAGGAGATGGAGGCGCAGCTGCTCGGGATGGTCGGGTTGCCTATTGTCGGGGTAAAGGTGACGCTGCCATCTGTCTCCACGTTATACGACTTATTGGCATGGTTAGCATTCCAATCACCATTCCAGGTGTCATTGTGGCATACCCCGCAGTTGTAGCCCCAGGTTTTCACATGCTTGCTGTGGCTGTTGGCCTTGGGTGAACCGTTCGCATAGGATGGGCCGGTATCGTTACTCCCATCGTTATAGTCGTGGCAGCCGTTGCAACCATCGATTGATCCACTCCAGACAGCAGCGCTGTTCGGGCTCTTGCCGATGCCGGTGTAGGGGGCGGAAAACGTGGTTCCCTTACTGTGACAGTAGATATTTGCGCAGTTCGGGTTGCTGTAGGGTGTAGCGTCACTATTGGTGGCATCCCAGAGGACGTCTTTCGCCTTGTTGATATGTTTCCGCTTGTCGGTGATGTTCACGCCATTGCTGGTCGTTGTGAAGTGGCACTTGGAGCAGCTGATGCCGTAATTAGAGACATGGGTGGAATGGGAGCCGGTGCCGATGGGTGAACCGCTTGCAGTGGTGTAGCCATGGCATGATATGCAGCGGACTGCGGGATCGGCGGTACTGGTGGTGGTGGCCCAGTTGACGTCGGTTGGGCCTGCCACGCCGTTGCCGTCGCTGTGGCAGTAGCTGCTGGTGCAGTTGCCGCCAGCGGTGAAACTCATGGATCCGTCACTGCCGGCGGAGGTGCCGGCCGGAGTGTAGCTCCCCGTTCTTCCTGCAGCGGTGTAGCCGAAATAGACTTCCGCTGCCTGAATGGTGCTGACCGGCGCGTTGGCATGAACAGCCGGGGTCGAATGACAGGAGTTACAGCTGAAACGGTAGGTGGTGCCATCGCCGGTGCCGTTGCCGGCAGCCAATCCTGAAGTGGGGAGATTGGTCCCTTCCCAGTGGATCTTATGGGCGCCTGCGCTCCCCCAGTTGGCGTCATCAGCCTTGGCATTGTGGCAGGCGTTACAGAGGAGAGGTGCGCCGCCCCAGCGAGGGGTGCCGGTTGAATGGCAGTAGGTGTTGTAGCATGTCTTTGATGAGGCGGTGTAGCTGCCGGTATAGCCGCCGTAAACCCCGAAATTGACATCCCTGGTCGTGTTGAGATGCAGCGATGAGTAGTCCTTCAGTTTGTTGGCCATGCCCTGGTCAACGGTGAGGCGGTGACAATCGGCGCAGCCTCGGCTGTCTGTTGTATTGCGGCCTGCAACGTGTTGCTGGTGAGTGTTGGCAGTGGCGGAGCCGACTGCGCCGCTCACATGGCTCGGCTCACCGGCAACAGAGGTGAAGGACGCCCCCTGGGCAACGGTTTCATAACCGTGACACCCCTTGCAGGAAAGGGGTGAGCTTGCACGCCATGCCTTGCTCCCGGTCATGTTGCGGAAGACCGGCGTAGCCTGGCCGCTGCTGTGACAATAGACGTTGCTGCAGACACCGGTGGCGGTGGCGTAATTATCGGTGCCGCCTGCCTTGGCGCCGGAGTAATCATTCAGTTTGTTGACGTGTCTGGGTTTGTCGATGATCGTCCGGTCAGTGGCGTTGACGGTCAGGGCATGGCACTCGACGCATTTCAGGTTGTTGGCACTGCCAAGATAAGCGGGGTTATTCATATGGGCCGTATGGCGCCCCGAGGAGATGATATTATAAGCGGCGACCGCAGCATTGCCGCCGTGACATCCGGTACAGTCGGCAGGCATAGTATCGCCCCAAACGGGGACCTTTTTCGGCGGATTGCCGTTGCCGCTGCTGTGACAATAGGTGGCGTTGCATGTCTGCCCGCCGGCGTAGCTGCCTGAGGGGTCGAAGGTGTCGAATTTCACGTCTGTGCCGGCGATGCTGCTGGTACCGTTAAGGTGGGCGCTGCCGTTGATCACAGACGTGTTGTCGCTGGTGGTACCGGAGTGGCACCTGACACAGCCTATGCTGTAGCCTGGGTTGGCAGAGTGTGCGGTGTGGCTGTTGGAGCCGGCCAGGCCGGAACCGGCATTGCCATGTTCCGGATAGCCGGTGCCGTTGCCGGTCCCGTGACAGCCGTTGCAACCGATGGCCGGACCGTTCCAGGCAATCGGCAGATAGGTCCGGCTGCCGCCTGCGGGATGGCCGTCGCTGTGACAGTAGATATTGGCGCAACCTGCGCCAAGGGCGCTGCCGGGAGCCTTGGTGGCGCCTGTCGCAACGGTAGTGGCCGATCCACTGTAGACGGGACCATAGGCATCCTTGTTGACACCGCTGTTGTCGAACTTGATGTTGATGTTCTTGTCCGGATGATTGGCGGTTGAGGCAATGGTGGTGTCGCTTGCGACCGTTGCAGTATGGCATTCCTTGCAGTTTATGTTCCTACCGACAGCTCCTGCATTGTTGATGTGTTTGGCGTGCATATTCGTGTTGATTGCGTTGCCCGCAGCAGTGACGTTGCCGCCGTGGCACCCTTCGCAGTTGGGCGGCATTGAACCGCCCCAGGTTGCGACGGTTTTTGGCGCGTTGCCACCGTTGAATGTCGAGGCTGACAATCCCTGGCTGTGGCAGTAGAGGTTGGTGCAGTTGCCGAACGACTGGGAGCCGCTCTGGCTGGGAAGAAAATTGGCGCCTGTCCCTGAGTAGCTTCCGGCAGGCACGTCAGTAGGATCGAGGATAGCCACGATGATCCCCCGCCGGGTTGCGCTGGTGGCATGCGAGAATTTGTTCCCCGCTCCGCCCAGATGGTCAACGTGGCATTTCTTGCACTGAACAGCGCCGCTGTAATAGGCATTGTGTTGTGTGTGGCTGCCTTCAGTGCCTGTGCCACCACCGGTTGGAGGAGCACCGTGGCACTGGTCGCAGTCGTTGGTCGTGTTGTTTGTATAACTGAACGGTGTGCCGGCCCAGGTTGGGGTGATCTTCTCAAAATGGCAGTTATTGTTTGAGCATGTCCCCATGTTCGATTGATCGGATGTCCAGTTGAAGAATAGTGGAGAGACCGCCTTGCTGTACTTTGAGGCTACCGGGGAGCTGTTGAGGTTGGCCGTCATGTCGATCCGGTCGTTCATGTGGCCGGTGGTATAGCTGCCTGAACCTGTATGGCATTTCTCGCAGACATTCATGGCAATGGTTTGGGCCATGTGGGTACGGTGGCTCCCCTGGAAACCGCCGGTGGTGATGTTCCGGAAGGGGGCATCGATCGGCCTGAAATCATCTGGCGGATTGGCGGGATCGGTTGTTGCCGTTCCGTGACAGTCGTAGCAGGCATTGCTGTACTGGTACTGCTGTGGTGCAGCCTGCGCTGCCGAGCAGTGGAGGAATGTCCCTCCCAGCATGAAGAGAGATAAAATAACCGATGCAGTCCGGTTCGATACACGGTACTTCTCTCTCATCAGCCGGCCTCCCTGACTATCCAATACAATATGTCTGACCTGACCTGATTGGGGTCTCATTTTTCACTGCTCCATTTTTTCGCCGGCTTGAAGTGACACTTGATGTTTGAGCAGGTCCCGCTCTGGTTGTTGTAATTATCCAAAAGTATTCCGGAATAGCGGTTCGGAGCGAGATGGCGCGTGTTGTCATATGTGTAGCGCGGGTCCACGTCGATGGTTACGTTGCTTGGCAGAACTGGCATTATCATCGTATGGGTAGAAGGATTAAGATTTCCCTTGCTGTGGCAGATGGCACAGTTGGCCCACCCTTCAGCAGGACGGGCAGTAGATTTCAGATGCTTTTCGATGGTATGCGCGCCGCCGCCGCCACTGTACTTCTCGAAGCGGGCGCTCGAGTAGTTCCCCTGGCGGAAGATGGTGCCGTTGGCCAGCCCCCGACGGACCGGCGGATAGCCATGGCAGGAGTCGCAGAGATAAATTGGTTTGAAAGCGCTGCTTGTATCGGCGGCATTATGATTATGGCACTCGACACAGATGGTCGATGAGTAGTGGTTGTTGCCGGCGGTCGCCCTGTAATTATTGGTTGCGGTGTGGCAGACATTGCAGATGCCGTCGAAGGGAGCGGTCGATTTCGCAAAATCGGTGCCGTCATAGGCAGAGGTAAAGACCGTTGGCCTGGTAACCAACGGAGCGCCGGTAACAGCATCTGATTTTTGTGCTACTGCATCATGAATCATGTAGATATTGGAGTCTCCGTGGGGATCGTGGCAGTCCCAGCAGAAGCGGCCGCCGGTGCCGTTGGCTCCACCATGCTTAGTGCCTGAATGACTCGAATTAATGGGAGTTGAAAGCGTGCGGTTGCGGAATACGCCGTTTACGGTGAAACCGGTCGCACTGGTGGCATGGCAGATCAGGCAAGGGGCGTTTCTTCCCCAACTGGTGGTGGAATAGTTCCTAAGCCGGAAAGGATTGCTGCCATTCTTATGGGCCACACCCGGATCGTGACAATATTCGCAGGCATTAGTTCCGGTGAAGTCGGCGGCGGGGTTGCCCGACCAGTATACGCCGGAAGGTTTACCATGTCCGGAGGTATCCCATTCGCCAATGACCCTGATCTTGCCGATGGAGCCGTCGTTCCAGAAGGATCCGTTGAAGTTGTTCAGGTCGACAGGGCCTCCGTGGCACTCCTGGCAGTTGATTGCAACGCCCCAGATGGCGGTGTTGCCGCCGTGACAGGAGATGTTGGTGCACTGGGCAGGGGATGTCGGGGTCCCGGTGCCGGCGGTGACCGAGAAGGAAGCGCCTGCGCCAGCCACGATGTCGTACAACTGGTTGACGTGGAGCGTCAGGTTGATCAGGTCGTCGGCCGCATTGATTACGCTGCTGTGACAGGTCTGGCAGTTCATGGCGGCGGTGTGAGCTGCATGGCTGTTGGCTTTTGGCGAACCGTTGGCATAGGTTGGACCTGCGGTTATCCCGCCGCTGTGACAGCTGGAACAGTTCATAACCGGCGGCGGATTCCAGGCGAGCGGCCCGTGGAGCGGAGTGGTCAGCGAAGTGCCCTGGCTGTGACACCAGGTATTGCTGCATTGGCCGCCAGACCAGGTGCCTTTGGCAAAGGCGCTGAACTGGACATCCTTGACCCCGTCGGGGTGCTGGTTGCGGCCCGATGCGCCGTTGATGGCGAGGTTGTTCAAGGCTGTGCCCGAATGGCAGGCGTTGCAGCCAAAATCCGGATTTGCGCCGTATGAATTGACATGAATTGTATGGGGTGCCGACCAGGTTGGGGCAGGATCTCCTGCCTTGCTGTGACATCCGTCGCAGCCAAGGGGCACGGCGCTGTTCCATGTTGGCGAATTGAGGTAAATTCCATTGCCGTTGCTATGGCAATAAACGTTGCATGTGCCGTAGACGGCGCTGGGGGCTGGAGCGCCTGTCGAACCGCTCGCACTGGCACGGTAGGTGGCGCTGTTGCCGAATTTGGGGTCGGCTGTCGCCAGTGACCAGGAGACGCTGCCATTGACGTGGGCATTATCGGGTGTCGCGGGGTGACATTTGTCGCATGCCAGCCCCATATTACCGCTGCCGGCATGACTTATATGACTGCTGGTGCCTGGCGGGTATCCATGACACAGGGCGCAGCTCTGGGAAAGGTCTACAGAAAATGAACCGGCAGGGTTCGAGTGCTTGTGGCAGACATTGCATATTTGCGCGTTGCCGGAGAGGTCGTCATGCTGGGCAGGGTACTGTTTACCGTTACCCGGATTGAATCCGGAAGGTGGGACAACATGGCATGACTGGCAGACACCGCTGCCGTCCCCCCGCTTGTAATTTCTTCCGGCGCCGGTCATCTGAAAAAAGGTTCGCCTGTTACTGTTGTTCCGGTTGTCAATCTTGCCGAACGGGGTTGAGATGTTCATGTACCGCTTGATCAAAAATACGTTGGGAATCTTTTCCTGAGCGGAGACCGCCAATGGGTCGTACTCCACATGGGCACCGTGACAGTCACCGCACTGAATGTTCTGCCCAACGCTGTTATGAGCCATCTTGCCTGCGTGACAGTTGGTGCAGATGTTTACGCTGTTGGCGGTACTGCCGCGGAGATCGGTTCTGAGCAGGTAACCGGCTGATGGTTTGAGAGAGTAGTAGCTTGAATAGCCGTCAAACGTGGCGCTGTTGGAATCGGTAGTGTGGACACCATGGCAGGTAGTGCAGAGTACCTTGCCGTTGATGAGTTTCATGGCTGCTGTGGGGTTGGCCGGATTGGCATTTACCGGGACAGGTTGCAGGGGGGTGGTGCTTGAATAGTGGACATTTACCGGGTGGCTTCCGGACAAGTGACTAGATGTATTCCTGGAACGGTGACAGTCCAGGCAGATCTGGTCACTGTTGTTGATCATTCGGAGAAACGGCTTGGAACTATTGGAGTGTGGATTATGGCAACTGACGCACGCCAGAAATTCATTGGTTCTGCCCAGCAGGTCCAGTCTGGTCATTGATTGCAGCAGGGGTGTTTGTGCGCCTGCCGCCGGTACGGTTATGCTGCCGAACCATCTGTGGGAGTGCTGGAAACGCGTGCCGGGAAGAGCGGCGGTGTAAACGTTGAATGGGTCGGCGGCATCAAGGGCGACGTAGGGTTTTGCCCCCCCAGTGGGCACTCCGGGCTTGTGGCAGTCAAGACATATGTTGTTGTATCCGGTCGTGCCCAGGGTGACATGGGCCATATGGCAGTTCTGGCAGCCATAGCCATTGCCCGGATCGTGAATGGGGTCGAGGACGATAGCCTTTACTGTTACAGGGAAGAGTAACATCAGTATTACAGCAAGATTTTTCGCAACAAATCCGTTCAGGGTATGCTCCTGCAATAGCTCACATCAGAAACCGAAAGTAACCGCCATGGTAGGTTTTGTACTCCCTGTCAGGTCAACTGTGTTTCCCGTGCCAGAGTCGTGACTAGAGACCTTGAAGGCAGGAAAAGGTGCGTTAAGATTTTTGAAATCATTTTCTGACAGGGTCACGCCACTGCTCACCGTGCAGGTAAGTCTGATAAAATCGCCCAGGCCGATTCCGTCCTGGATGCTTGAAGTGTCGGCCACACCGATCGTAACCCGCTGGACGGCTCCCGAATAACTCCCCAAAATGGTTACATTGGTCTTTATCCCTGCCAGCGCAGACGATTTGATCACGTTTACGGTCCCAAGTTCGATTGGCACCGTGACCCCTGCCGGAAGTTTCGTGGTAAACTGGATCCCATTAATCGGCACAGCATGCAATGATGCCGTGCTTATCACACCAAAGGTGATGACCGCACTCTTTTGTTGCGGTGGTGACGCTCCTCCGCCACCACCGCCGCCGCAACCGGAGAGCGGAATGGTCAGCATCAGGAGTAGCAGACCGGCCAGTCTAATCTTGTCCATAATCCATTCCTTTTTTGATTCCTTCTATTACCAGGGGAGCCCCACCACTTTTCGCATTATCAGGATCACATCATCAATGTCGATCACCCCGTCGGGAACCGGAACATGGTAATGCAGCGGAGCAACATCTCCCCGCAGAAGGTCATTGACGGTCGTAGCGTCAATTCTGACCGCTAAGCGCATGGCCTTGACGGCATCTATTACGTCCACCTTGCCGTTGCCGTTCATGTCGCCGCTCAAGGTGGACGTGCCTGCTGCATCGGTGGGGGTTATGGTGAACGTGCCCGGATCATAGCTAACAGCGGTCAGGTCAACACTCCAGGTCCCGTCACTGGCGATGGTCACTATGCCGACGGGGCCGTTCTTGTCCCGTGCTGTCAGATTTGCCCCTTGCTCGATCGTGCCGCTGAACTTTGCCGGGTTTGGAGAGGTCACCGGGTCAATGCTAAACCGGGGGGGCGTGACATCGTAGATGACGTTCCGGGTGACGGTGCTAATGTTCTCGGCAGAGTCGACAGCTGTGACGGCAACAGTGTAGCCCCCCTCAGCGGCGAAGCCGGCGGAGAAGGTGAACGTCCCGTTATTGAAGGTAACGGGTTTGTTGACGCCATTGACTGTCCCGGTAATTGTGACGCCGTTTGCCGGAGCGGTTCCTGTGATTGTCAGGTTCGAATTATTGGTAGCCAGGTCCTGGACGATTGAGGTTATCGCCAGAGCAGGTCGAGCAGCGTCGAAGGTGACAGTCCGCTTGCTGCTGGTGGTTTTGCCCGCCTGATCGCTAACTGAGATTATAAAGGTGTTGAGCCCGGTCGCCAGGTTCACCGTCGTTGTCCAGTTTCCGTTGACATCCACGACAACCGGGATGCCGTTGACCGTGACGACGGAGCTCTTCTCAACATTGCCGCTTAAGAGTGTCGTGTTGCTGGTGGTGGTAATCCCGTCCGGGGAGGCAACGTTCATTTTCACCGGATATGTTGCGTCAAAATTAACACTCCTGCTTACGGATGTTGAGTTCCCAACGGCATCGATGGCTGTCACCGTTATGGTGTTCGCTCCGTGGCCGAGGGTTACTGCGGTGCTGAAGGAGCCGTTTGTCACGGTTACCTGCTGGCCATTTACTGTTACCGAGACAAGGATCGCGCTGGTGATGATCCCTGTAACA